>JALVUB010000320.1 GCA_027023915.1 Sedimenticola sp. | reverse complement strand
TTTCAGCAGGGGTGACAGGATGATCGTAACTACGGCAGCTACCGTCGGGAAGCGTGATGACAGGCATGATGACTCCTCAGTGGTGGCCGCTACCAAAGGCCACGTGATCTTCTTCAGGCGGCGTATTCTATATGCCAACATCCACCGCAAGCAAAAACCGGCGCCGAAACGCCGGTTTTTGCATCAAGGACGGCAATGCCGCCCAAGGTGTTGAGATCCCACTCAGTGAGTGTGAATCTCGATGCGACGGTTCTTGGCCCGACCTTCGCGAGTGCTGTTGTCCGCGATGGGCTCGGACTCGCCACGACCTTCGGTGGCGATCTCGTCGATACCCAGCGAGCGCAGGTACTCGGCAGCCGCTTCGGCACGGCGCTCGGAGAGCTTCTGGTTGTACGCTGCCGGGCCGGTGCTGTCGGTATGGCCGATGATGGTGAGTTTCTCATGACCCGGGCTCTCTTTGATCCGCTCGGCCAGATCCTCCAGCGCCGCCTTCATCTCGGGCTTGAGCACAGCGCTGTCGAAATCGAACTCGTCCACCACCAGGTTGATGGTCAGGTTCTCCACGATTTGGCAACCATCCGAATCAACAGTGGCGCCGGCCTCGGTGTTGGGGCACCTATCCTCACTGTTGAGCACGCCGTCGCGGTCGTCGTCGCCGTCGGTTGCGGCAGCCTGCTCTTCCTTCGGCGCCACACTGTCGCCACACTTCTCAACCGGAGGCATCTGAGGACCGTCGACACTGTTCCAGCACTCGCCGGCACCACTCATGACCACCTCTTTGAGACTGTCAGTGGCATACCCCGAACCCGCCATGGCACTGCCAGTGCCCAGCACCAGGGCAATTGCCGCTGCCAAGGGGATGAACTTCTTGTTTGCCGTCTTCAGCAACTCTCTCCTAATGTAGATCGATCCAAATAAGTAAACTGATTGTTGCTGCCTGCACCCTGCGGGAAACCCCAAAAAGGCAAGGTCGGTTCCATGAAACCAAGCCCTAACAAAACGGGATTATATATAAGAAGGCGCCGAATACAAACCGGATTTTTCAGTGACCCTGTCCTTTCAATGCCGTCGCCAATCCCTCGCATACCTCCTTGGCGTCACCAAATATGAGAGAGCAGTTGTCCTGATAATAGAGCAGGTTTTCCACACCTGAGTAGCCGGGTCGCATGGAACGCTTAATCACATAAACATGACGCGCCTTGCCAACTTCCAGAATGGGCATGCCATAGATGGGGCTTGAAGGGTCGGTGCGCGCAGCAGGATTGGTGACGTCATTGGCCCCCACCACCAGGGCCACATCAGCGGTGGCGAACTCGGGGTTGATCTCGTCCATCTCGAACACATGGTCGTAAGGAATATCCGCCTCCGCCAGCAACACATTCATGTGTCCCGGCATACGACCGGCAACCGGATGGATGGCAAACTTCACTTCCACGCCTTTCTCTTCCAGCAGTTCCATCAGTTCCTTCAGCGCATGCTGGGCTTGTGCCACTGCCATGCCATAGCCAGGAACTATGATGACTTTGTTGGCATCTTCCATCCAATAAATGGCATCCTCAACGGAAGCCGATTTGACCCCTTTCTGGATCGCGGTGGCCTGGGCGCTGCCCCCTGTTTCCGACTCACCGCCAAACCCACCAAACACCACGTGCAAGATAGAACGGTTCATGGCCCGGCACATGATGTAAGAGAGAATGGCGCCGGAGAAACCCACCAGCGCGCCGACGATGATGAGCAGGTTGTTACCCAGGGTGAAACCGGTGGCCGCCGCCGCCCAGCCGGAATAGCTGTTGAGCATGGAAATAATGACTGGCATGTCGGCGCCACCAATGGGAATGATGAGAGTGAACCCAAGCAAAAAGGCAAGGGTCGTCATCACCACCAGCGCCCAAAGTTGCTCGCTGGTAGCAAACCAGACCGCCAACCCCACGGTCACCAGGCCAATGATTGCGTTGAGCAGATGCTGTCCCTTGAAGATCACCGGCGCGCCGGAGATCAGCCCTTGCAACTTGCCAAATGCGATGACCGAACCGGAAAAGGTGATGGCGCCGATGACGATGCCTGCGGAGATCTCCCCCATCAGCACCGGTTCCAACAGTCCGGCGGCGCTGCGGTTAAGGTAGGTGCCCAGGGCCACCAGCACCGCCGCCATGCCGACGAAGCTGTGCAGCGCGGCCACCAGTTGCGGCATGGCGGTCATCCGCACCCGGGCGGCGATTACCGAGCCTATGACCCCGCCCAACAGGATGCCTGCCGCGATGTAGCCATAGGATTGAACTTCGTTCCCCAACAGGGTGGCGCCGATGGCAATAACCATGCCAGCCATGCCGAAAAAGTTCCCCCGCCGCGCGCTGGCGGGATGGGTGAGCCCCTTTAGCCCGAGTATGAACAGAACGGCCGAGACCAGATAGGCCAGCGCCTGGGTGTTTGCCGAGATCGCCATCTGTTCTTACTTCCTCTTCTTCTTGAACATGGCGAGCATCCTGTTGGTCACCAGGAAGCCACCGAAAACATTGATTGAGGCAAGCAGCACCGCGAAAAAACCCATGATCTTCGCGGTGGTCCCCGCCGATTCGGCGCCGGCTACCAGCAGCGCGCCGACGATGACGATGCCGGAAATGGCGTTGGTGAGAGCCACCAGCGGCGTGTGCAGGGAGGGGGTCACCCCCCAAATGACGAAATAGCCCACGAAACAGGCCAACACGAAAACATAAAGCGCAACAAGGGTGTCAGGCATTTCAGGCTTCTCCTTCCGAAGCCGGCGCCATCAGCGCCGCGCGGGTGATTTCATCCTGGGAAAGATCCTTGAGCGCAAGCTCACCTTTGTCGTTCGACTCCACCATGATGGCCAGCAGATTGGCGATGTTGTTTGCGTAAAAAGTGCTGGCATCGCCCGCCATCATGGAAGGATAGTTGGTATGGCCCACCAGGATGACGCCGTGCTTGCGCACCACCTCGTCCACCTCGGTGAGCGGGCAGTTGCCTCCGTTGGCCGCCGCCAGATCCACGATCACCGAGCCTTCCCGCATCCGCTTCACCACCTCTTCGGTAACCAACACCGGCGCCGGCCGACAGGGAACCAGAGCAGTAGTGATGATGACATGGGCCTTGGCCAGCTCATCCGCCAATAACTGCTGCTGACGCGCCTTGGCCTCGTCGGAAAGCTCCCGCGCATAGCCTCCTTCGCCGCTGCCCTCCTCACCCAGATCCAGATCGATGGGCTTGGCACCTAGAGACTCGATCTGTTCGCGGGTCTCGGGGCGGATGTCATAGGCATACACCTCGGCACCCAGACGCCTGGCTGTGGCG
>JALVUB010000319.1 GCA_027023915.1 Sedimenticola sp. | reverse complement strand
CCTGCACCGGGTGATGACCCACGACATCAACTTCGGCGTCGGTCCGGCCGGCACCGGCAAGACCTACCTGGCGGTGGCCAGCGCGGTGGAGGCGTTGGAGCGCGACCGGGTGCGGCGCCTGATCCTGGTGCGGCCGGCGGTGGAGGCGGGCGAGCGCCTCGGTTTCCTCCCCGGCGACCTGGCGCAGAAGATCGATCCCTACCTGCGGCCCCTCTACGACGCCCTCTACGAGATGCTCGGCTTCGAGAAGGTGCACAAGCTGGTGGAGCGCAACGTCATCGAGGTGGCGCCGCTGGCCTACATGCGCGGCCGCACCCTCAACGACGCCTTCATCATCCTCGACGAGGCGCAGAACACCACCCCCGAGCAGATGAAGATGTTCCTCACCCGCATCGGCTTCGGCTCCACCGCGGTCATCACCGGCGACGTCACTCAGGTGGACCTGCCGCCCAACCAGCAGTCGGGCCTGCGCCAGGCCATCGAGGTGCTGGCCGAGGTGGAGGGGATCAGCTTCACCTTCTTCAACGCCCGCGACGTGGTGCGCCATCCGCTGGTGCAGCGGGTGGTGGAGGCCTACGACCGCCGCTCATGAAGCTCGATCTGCAACTGGCCACCAAGGCCGGCGCCCTGCCCGCCAGGGCCGACTTCGAAACCTGGGCCGAGACCGCGCTGGAGGATGAGCCGCGCCGCGGGCTGGTGATCCGCGTGGTGGACGAGGCCGAGAGCCGGGCGCTCAACCGCGACTTCCGGGGCAGGGACAAGCCCACCAACGTGCTCTCCTTCCCCTTCGAGCCGCCGCCCGGCGTGCCCAGCGACCACCTTGGGGACCTGGTGATCTGCGCCCCCGTGGTGGCGCGCGAGGCCGCCGGGCAGGGCAAGCCGCCCGCGCACCACTGGGCCCACATGGTGGTGCACGGCGTGCTCCACCTGCGTGGTTTCGACCACCTTGAGCCGGAAGAGGCGGAAGAGATGGAGGCCAGGGAGCGGGCGCTGCTGACCCGTCTCGGCATTCCTGATCCTTATAGGGCACCTTGAAAAACTTAAGGTGCCCGTGCGGGACAAGGAAGTCCCGCCATTTTCAATCACGCAGGTGATTGAAAATGAAGCAAACCGGAAACCGCGTTTTCGGTTTGCGTGGAGAAAAATTACCTGGATGGTAATTTTTCGAGTTCCATTACAGAGATGAAGTAGCATGACCAACGACGACTCCCCTGGCGACGAACCTCCGTTGCGCAAGCGGCTGCTGCGGCTGCTTGCGCGCCTCGCTCCGCTGGAGCCGGAAAACCGCGAAGAGCTGGTGCAGGTGCTCAAGGAGGCCCGGCGGCGCCACCTGATGGACGGCGAGGCCCTCTCCATGATGGAGGGGGTGCTGCAGGTGGCCGAGCTGCGGGTGCGCGACATCATGATTCCCCGCGCCCGCATGGTGGTGGTGGAGCGCGACAAGCCCCTGGACGACATCCTGCCGGTGATCATCGAGTCGGCCCACTCCCGCTTCCCGGTCATCGGCGACGACCGTTCCGAGGTGGTGGGTATCCTGCTGGCCAAGGACCTGCTCCAGTTCTGCGGCAGCGGTGACCGCCGTTTCAACATGCGCGACATCCTCCGTTCCGCCGTATTCGTGCCCGAGAGCAAGCGGCTCAATGTGTTGCTCAAGGAGTTCCGCCACAGCCGGAATCACATGGCCATCGTGGTGGACGAATACGGCGCCGCCGCCGGTCTAATCACCATCGAGGACGTGCTGGAGCAGATCGTGGGCGAGATCGAGGACGAGTACGATTTCGACGAGGGCGCCTACATCCTGAAACGTGGCGAGGGACGTTATACCGCCAAGGCGCACACCACCATCGAGGAGTTCAATGATTTCTTCGACGTCGAGCTGCCCGGCGGCGACTACGACACCATCGGCGGCCTGGTGACCAACAAGCTGGGCCACCTGCCCAAGCGGGGCGAGTCGGTGGAGGTGGACGGCTTCCGCTTCACCGTGGTGCGCGCCGACAGCCGCAAGATCCGCCTGCTCAACATCGAGCGGCCGGCGCCGGTGGAGGGGGAAGTTGATTGAGCCGGGAGAAGGCTGAGTGACACCTCTCCTCCTTGCCTTCCTCGCCGGTGCCGCCGAGGTGCTCGCCTTCGCTCCCTTCGGCCTGGGCTGGCTGGCGCCCCTGCCGGTGGCGGTGCTGTTCATGCTCTGGCGCCAGCGTTCCCCGGGCCGCGCCTTTCTTCTTGGGTGGGCTTTTGGCGGCGGCCTCATGGGGTTCGGCGTCTTCTGGGTACACCACAGCATCGCCACCTTCGGCGGCATGAACCAGGTACTGGCGGTGGTGGTGACCCTGTTGTTCGCCCTTTCCATGGCGCTTTTTTACGGCCTTGCCGGCTGGCTGGCCAACCGCTTTTTTCCATCCAACAATGCGCGTCTGCTGCTGGTCTATCCGGCACTCTGGATCTTGCTGGAGTGGGCACGGAGCGAGCTGTTCACCTGGCTCAGCCTGGGGTACTCTCAAGTCGATACATTCCTGGCGGGCTATGCGCCCCTTGTCGGTGTTTATGGCATCAGCCTGTTGGTGGCGCTGACCGCCGCGTCGCTGCCGCACTGGCGCTCATACCGGATAGCGCTGGTGCCGCTGATCTGGGCTGGTGGCTGGCTGTTACAGCACCACTCCTGGAGCAGGCCGGTGGGCGAGCCCGTGCCGGTGGCGCTGGTGCAGCCCAATGTGGCGCAAATGGTGAAATGGCGGCCCGGGCAGTTCGAGTCCATCCTGGTGAGGCTGGCCGATCTCACCCGGAAGGCGTCCGCCGCCAAACTGGTGGTGTGGCCGGAAACCGCTGTGCCCGCTTTTGCCGATGAGGTGGAGCTGTCGGTTCTGGAGCCTTGGGCGCGCAAGTTTCGTCGCGAGAACCGAACCCTGCTTCTCGGCATCCCCACCCGGGATGACAAAGGTTATTACAACGCCCTGCTTTCCCTGGGCGGGGACGGGCGGCATCAGTACCGAAAACGTCATCTTGTTCCATTTGGCGAATACATGCCGTTGCGCGGTTTGCTGGCGCCTCTGGCCAGGCTGCTGGCCATTCCCATGTCGGATTTCACGCCGGGCGAGGGAGGGAAGCCCTTGCTCACCCTGGCCGGGTTGCCGGTGGGGGCATCCATATGCTTTGAAGACACCTTCGGTCGCGAGTTGGCACAAGCCCTGCCCGAGGCGCTCTATCTGGTCAACGCCAGCAACGATGCATGGTTCGGTGACTCCCTGGCGCCCCACCAACACCTGGAGATGGCGCGCATGCGGGCGCTGGAGACCGGGCGCTGGATGGTGCGCGCCACCAATAC
>JALVUB010000318.1 GCA_027023915.1 Sedimenticola sp. | reverse complement strand
CGCATCCGGTCCCTGTACCCGCAAACGTTCGGCCACGCCGTTACGGCGGGCATTCTCCCTGGTGGCCAGCAGCGCCTGCGGGTCATGATCCACTGCCACCACCTCGGCGGCGCCCAGCTTGAGGGCTGCCACAGCCAACACGCCGGAACCGCATCCGTAGTCAATGACGCTGCGCCCCTTCAGATCGGCGGCATCGAGCCAGCGCAGGCAGAGCGCGGTGGTGGGATGGGTGCCGGTACCGAATGCCAGCCCCGGATCCAGTGTCACCACCACGGCATTGTCATCATCCACCGGGCTGCCCGAGGGTGCGACCCACAACCGTTTGCCGAAACGCATGGGATGAAAATGATCCAGCCAAGCCCGCTCCCATGGCTGGTCCTCCAGCCGTTCGAGAACCAGCTCGCCGGATGAGCTTGAAGCTAGGCGGCGGCGCAGATCGGTTTCGTCGGTGTCGCCGCCGAAAAGACCGGTGACCCGGGTGCGCGACCAGACCGGCGTGGCGCCCGGCAGGGGCTCCAGCATCGGCTCGTCGCCGGCGTCGCTCAAGGTGACCGATAGGGCACCGAGGGATTCGAGCAGCTCCTCGGCCTCGGGCGCCGCTTCCCGTTCCACCGTCAGATGAGCCTGAAGCCAACTCACAGATGGGCCTCTAGCCAGTCGCGGATCCAATGACTGGGGCGGCTTCCGGCAAATCGGGCGCGCTCGTCGCCGTCCACGAACAGCATGATGGTGGGAAAACCGCGTAAGCGGTAGTGACCGGCCAGCTTCATGTTTTCGCCCTCGTCCACCTCAACCTTGACCAGGCGCGCGCGGTCAGCCATCTCCGTCATCGCCCGCTCCAGATGGGGAGCAATGGCATGACAGGGCGCGCACCAGTCAGCCCAAAAATCGACCACCACCGGCTGTTGGTGGGAAGGCTCCAACACTTTTTGCTGGAAATCCTCCAAATGAGCCTCTTCCCATGGCACGACGTTTTTTTCGAGGGAAAAGTGCATTCCCGCAACAGGCCCCAGGGTCCAAAAGGGCGTTTATTTTAGCAGAAGAGGCGCGACAAAGAGGAATTTGGCATACTCTCGGCACTTTTTGTTTCGCGCGGACTGTACGCCATGAGCGCCGACACCCTGAGAATCGCCACCCGCAAATCCCCACTGGCCGTATGGCAGGCCGAGCATGTGGCCGCCGCCCTGCGCGACGCCCACCCCGGCCTGGCGGTGGAGCTGGTGGGCATGAGCACCCAGGGCGACAAGATACTCGACACGCCCCTGGCCAGGATCGGCGGCAAGGGGCTGTTCGTGAAAGAGCTGGAACAAGGGATGCTGGCCGGCACCGCGGACATTGCCGTGCACTCCATGAAGGATGTGCCGGTGGAGCTTCCGGAGGGGCTTCATCTGCCAGTCATCATGGCGCGGGAAGATCCGCGTGACGCTTTCGTCTCCAACAAGTTCAGCACACTCGACGACCTGCCCCAAGGCGCCCGTGTCGGCACCTCAAGCCTGCGGCGCCAGTGCCAGCTTCTGGAACGGCGCCCCGACCTGGAGCTCATCCCGCTGCGAGGCAACGTCAACACTCGCCTGCGCAAGCTGGACGATGGCGAGTACGACGCCATCATTCTCGCCTCGGCGGGCCTCATCCGGCTGGGCTTCAACGACCGCATCCGCGCCTTCCTTGAGCCGGACCAGAGCCTGCCGGCCATCGGCCAGGGAGCCATCGGCATTGAATGCCGGGAGGACGACGAGCGGGTCAACGCGCTGATCGCGCCCCTCCACCACCAAGCCACCGCCACCTGTGTGCTGGCCGAGCGGGCCATGAACCACCGCCTGGAAGGAGGCTGCCAGGTGCCCATTGCCGGCCATGCGGTGCTGGAAGGAGAGCAGATCCGGCTGCGCGGTTTGGTGGGAAGCCTCGATGGCAAAACCATCATTCGCGGCGAACAGCGTGGCGGAGCCGCGGAAGCCGAAGCCCTTGGCGTGGCCCTGGCCGAACAGCTGCTGGCCGATGGCGCGGATGAAATATTGCGCACGCTGTATGAGGCTTGATCTCTTACTCCATGAGCTGTCATCTCCAAGGCCTCAGCGTTCTGGTCACCCGCCCACGGGAACAGGCGGACGCACTTTGTGAACTCATCGAGGCGGCTCACGGACGCCCGGTTCGCTTTCCCGCAATGGAGATCCTTCCCCTGCCCGACCTGGAACCGGCACGGCGGGTGCTGGCGCGCGCCGAGGAAGCGGATCTTTTGATCTTCATCAGCGCCAACGCGGTGGGTCACGCTTTTCCCCTGCTGCCCGACATCCTTCCCGCCGAACTGGCAGTGGCGGCGGTGGGCCAGGCCACGGCGCGCGCGCTGGAACAGGTGGGGTTGGCGCCCGACCTGGTGCCGGAAGGTCGTTTCGACAGCGAAGGGCTGCTGGCCCTGCCGCAGATGCAACAGATGAGAGGCAAAAGAATCATCATCGTCCGTGGCCAGGGCGGACGGGAAACCTTGCGCAAAACCCTGGAAGCGCGCGGTGCGGAAGTGAGCTATGCCGAACTCTATCGCCGGCAGTGCGCCGAGCGCAGCAGCGCCAATCTGGTGGTCAACTGGGAGCAGATGGTGGAAGCCGTGGTAGTCACCTCGGTGGCGGTGTTCGACTGTCTCTGGAAACTGCTGGGCGCAAAGGGGCAGGCGTTGCTCAAAGAGACCCCTCTGGTGGTGCTGAGCGAGCGCATTGCCCGCCACGCCGGTGAGCTGGGCTGCCGCCAGGTGACAGTGACCGCCCAGGCCAACGACAAAGCCATACTGGAAAGCCTGTGCGGACTGGTGGAGAGCAACAACGGCGGCGGGCTGCGATGAGCAGAGGCCACCAAAAGCTGGTCACCATCCTTCTGGTTCTCACCGCCGTCCTGCTTGTGCTGCTGGGAACGGCGCTGTGGCAGTGGCGCGAAATGGCACAGGACTTGGCGCTGATGAACCGGCAGCTTGAAAAGGCGGCCCTGGAGCAGGGCAGGCTGGAGCAGCGGCTGAATCAGACCAGGCAGCTGCTCCAGCGACAGATGGCTCGGCTGAAGACGCTGGAAGCAACGCGCCAACAGGAGAAAGAGACCAAAGCAAAAAACAGATGATAAGATTCTTCACGCCGTCGGGACAAGGGCGCTCCGCTTTTCAGGGAGGAAATCATACGGCTTCTTTTCACGCTTCTTCTGCTGTTGCTAACACAATCGGTTTCGGCGGTGGAGGTTTACCGCTGCCGCAAGGCCGACGGCGTTGTCAGCTTTCAGCAGTTCCCCTGCAAGGGCCAACGGCTGGAGGTGGAAGAGGCGCAGACGAGCTGGAGCCATCTCAGAAAAAGCGAAAAACGGCTCTATCGCGCCTACCGGAAAAAAGAACACCGGGCAGCCAAGGGCAGAAGGCGGGGCTCCACTTCACACCATCATTCGACCCAAAGCGCCACCTGTTACAACAAGCGCCACGCCCTCGAAGAGACCGAGGCACGCCTCCGCGCGGGTTATGCGGCGGGTCAGGGTGACAAGCTGCGGCGCCAACGCGACTATCTGGAAGGCTACCTGGCGCGTTTTTGCAAGTAGGCTTCCGTTTTCAAGGAACAGTCTTCTCCCGCTCGGCCGAGCGCCAGAGCTGAAAGCTGGGATGAGAAAGATAACCCTTGTTGAGCACATAGTTGAGCACGTTGCGCAGGCGAAAAAAGTGCACCACTGAATCCACCCGGATGATCTCCCTGCCCCGCTCGTCGAAAAAAATGAGGGTGGGCGCGTAGAAGATTCCAAGCGCCCCGGCCCATTTGCGCGCGGTGGTTTTACGGCCGTCGGGCGTGACCACCGGATCATCCGAATGGATGTCGAGCTGCACGCTGTCGAAACGCTTGAACAGCGCGATGATGGCCGGCTGCCGCAAGGGGCCGCTGTGGAGAATGTCGCAGGCGTGACAGTTCCCCTGTTCGAAAAAGACCGCCAGGGGCCGTTCGCCGGGAAAGCGGCTGCGGTCCAGATAGTAGGGCGGCGGCGAAAAGAAATCCTCTTCCACCAGATCACCCGGCTCGAAATGGAGAGTTTGATCTCCACGGGCGAGATAGACGGGAAAAGACTCCCGCTTGTAGTGCCCACCGGCCACATATTCCAGGGCGGCGCGGAACTGATAGGGCGGATAGTATCCGCGCAGCCGCAGGGCGATATTGCCCTCCCGGTCGTAAAAAATCAGCGACGGGGTGAAGTTGGTTCCCATTTTGAGGGCATAATCGCGCTGGCTCATGGTCTGGCCCCCGGGGGTGGTGACCTCTTCAGGACTCCAGATATCGACAGCAACCACATCGAAATTTTCCCGCGTGTAATGAATGATGTCCGGCGTCTTGAAGTTCACCTCCATGAGCTGACGGCAATAGGCGCAGCGTCGCTGGCCGAAATAGACAATCAACCCCTTCTTGCCCGAATCCACCGCATTGCGAAGATCGGTGGGCAGGTCGAGAAAGGGATCGTCCACGAACCAGTCGGGATGGCGCACCAGCGCCTTGAGCGGCACGTCGTCAAAAACCAGGGGGTCTCTCTTTTCTTCCGCCTGGGAAACGGCGCAAAAGAGCAACAGCAGAAACAAAAGACGCTTCACAGGTAGCGGCTCCAGTCGATATCGGCATCGCCGAACACCAGAAAATGGGGATTGAGCAGGGATTCCTTGCGGTTGTACTCCAGCCGCTGAAGGCGGGTATCGGTCACCCGGCCGCCGGCCGCCTCCACTACCGCCTGCGCGGCGGCCGTATCCCATTCGGAAGTAGGTCCGAGACGGGGATAGATGTCCGCCTCGCCCTCCGCCACCAGGCAGAGCTTGAGGGAGCTTCCCATGCTGACGATCTCATGGTCGCCCAGCCTTTCCAGAAAACGCTTCAGGCTGTCGCCGGCATGGGAGCGACTGCCGGCCACCCGCACCGGGCGCCGGCAGTGGGCGGTCACCCGTATGGCCCTGGGCTCTGTCTGTTTTTCCTGGCGAAAGGCACCCTGTTCCCGCGTGCCGTACCAGAGGATGTCCGGCACCGGCGCATACACCACTCCCAACACCGGCGCGTGATCCTCTATCAGCGCGATGTTGACGGTGAACTCACCGTTGCGCTTGACGAACTCGTTGGTGCCGTCCAGCGGGTCCACCAGCCAGTAACGGCGCCAGCGCCGGCGCTCCTCCCAAGGCGTCACCGCCGATTCTTCGGATAACACCGGAATATCGGGAGTAAGACGCGCCAACGACTCGGTGATGGCGCGGTGGGAAGCAAGATCGGCCTGGGTGAGAGGCGATTGGTCCGCCTTCTCGGTCACTTCAAACGGTTGTTCATAAACTTCAAGAATGGCCGTTCCGGCCTGACGCGCGATCTGGTTGATCCGCTCGATCTCTGGTAGTGTCATGAGCATTGTTGGAAATGGCTTTCAGGTAGCCTACAAAGGCCCCCATCCCAGTGCAAACCGTTTTTAATTTCGACTGGAACGCCATCGACACCGTCCTGCTGGACATGGACGGCACCCTGCTGGACCTCCATTTCGACAACCATTTCTGGCTGGAATATGTCCCCCTGCGCTATGCCGAGCGCCACGGCATCACGCCAGACGCGGCCAAAGCCCTGCTGATGGAGCGCTACAAGGCGGTGGAGGGCACGCTCGACTGGTACTGCGTGGACTACTGGAGCAGGGAACTGGCCCTGGACATTCCCCTGCTGAAGGAAGAGGTGGCGCATCTTATTCAGGTGCACCCCCATGTGCTCGATTTTCTGACCAAGCTGGGGGAAATGGGGCTGGCGCGGGTGCTGGTGACCAACGCTCACCAGAAAGCGCTGCAACTCAAGTTGAAACGCACGCCGCTGGGCGGCCTACTGGACCAGATCGTCTCTTCCCACGAGCTGGGGTTGCCCAAGGAGAACCCCGCCTTCTGGGAGCGGCTGGCGGGACGCATCCATTACGATCCCAAGCGTGCCCTGCTGATCGACGACAGCCAGCCGGTGCTCGAATCCGCCTTCCGCTTCGGCATCGCCCATCTGCTCCAGGTGACCCGCCCCGACAGCCGACAGCCACCCCGCGAATCCGGACCCTACCCGGCCATCAGCGACTTCCAGCCATTGCTTCAGACCAGCGTATCCCAGAGGAAGCTCTGATAAAAGCCTTCCATGGCTTTATCAACGCTCGCCGTGCCGCAAACGCGGCTTGCGGCGCCGCTTGCGCGATCCCTGGGGCGCTGAACGCCGGTCAGGACGCCGCTTGCGCTTGCGCCGCACCCGGCTGGCGGGATCGATCTCCACCAGCAGCTCGGCGGGCACCGGTCTCATGGGAATGGAATGGCCGGTGTAGGCCTCGATGTCCGGCAGTGAAAAGGCGTAGGTCTCGCAGGCGAAGCTGATGGCGGTGCCGGTGGCGCCGGCGCGGCCGGTGCGACCAATGCGGTGGACATAGTCCTCGGCGTCCTCGGGAAGGTCATAGTTGATGACATGGGTCACGCCGGGAATGTGCAGCCCGCGCGCCGCCACATCGGTGGCCACCAACACCTGCAATTCGCCCTCGGTGAAGCGACGCAACAGGCTCATGCGCTTTTTCTGCGGCACATCGCCGGAGAGCACCGCCGCCTCGATGCCGTTGCCGGCCAGGTAGCCCCACACCTCGTCGGCGGCCCGCTTGGTGTTGACGAAGACTATGGTGCGGGCCTGATCGAAGCTTCGCAGCAACCCCACCAACAGCGGAACCTTCTCATCGTTGGCGGTCATGTAGCCGATCTCTTCCACCTTGTCGGCGGTGACCTGCTCCGGCTCCACTTTAATGGTTTGGGGGTTGTTCATGTGCTCATAGGCCAGCTCCGTCACCCGGTAGGAAAGGGTGGCGGAAAAGAGCAGTCCCAGACGCTTGCGTGGCGGCGGACAGCGACGCAGCAGGAAGCGGATATCCTTTATGAAGCCCAGATCGAACATGCGGTCGGCTTCATCCAGCACCACCACCTGCACCTGGCGCAGGTCGAACACCCTTTGCTTGAAGTAATCGATAAGCCGTCCCGGGGTGCCGATGAGGATATCCACTCCCTCGCGCACCGCCTTGCGCTGTTTTTCGTAGCCGGTGCCGCCGAACACCACTTCTATCTTGTGGCCGGTGTGGGCGCCGAGCACCTTGGCGTCGCGCTCGATCTGGATGGCCAGCTCGCGGGTGGGCGCCAGGATCAATGCACGGGGCTGGTTGGGACGACGCCCCTCGGAAGGAGGGTGCTTCTCCAGGTGATGAAATATGGCCAGCAGAAAAGCGGCGGTCTTTCCGGTGCCGGTCTGCGCCTGTCCGGCCACATCCTCGCCAGCCAACGCCAGGGGAAGCGCGGCGGCCTGAATGGGGGTACAGTACTCGAACCCGGCATCGCGGATGCCGGCCTGGATGGCCTCGGAAAAACCGAAGCTGTCGAAGCGTGTGTCGCTCAAGTGTCTCTTTTCGTTCATTCTGTTAGAATACCGCATTGAGCGCAGAAAAGCCTTGAAATCCACGCTGGGGTCGGTGCAAAATCGGCTCAACAGGCGATTTCAAAGCATTTCACATAACGAAAAACCGGCTCTCGAAGCCTGATCCAGAAAATCGCAACCCCCCGAAGACAAAGAATTCTTCCACGCCCACGGGCGTGATGGCGTGGCTGGCGGTCACGCTCCCTTTTCCAGAGTTTTATATTCATCCAGATAATCAACGTTGGAGAGCGAGTCAGTGAGTGACAAGATCATCGAGTTGTCGGACGATAACTTTGAACAAGAAGTGCTCAAATCGGAGACACCCGTGCTGGTGGACTACTGGGCCGAATGGTGCGGCCCCTGCAAGATGATTGCGCCGGTGCTGGAGGAGATCGTGGATGAGTACGACGGGCGGCTGAAAATCGGCAAGCTCAACATCGACGACAACCCCAACACGCCGCCCGCCTACGGCATCCGTGGCATCCCCACCCTGATGCTGTTCAAAAACGGCGAGGTGGAAGCAACCAAGGTGGGAGCGGTTTCCAAATCCCAACTCACCGCTTTCATCGACAGCAACCTTTGACCTTCCTTTTCCAGGGAGGCGGGCTTTCCCTGTAACCTAGACCAGCGACAATCACCTTGAGCCAGAACGCCAGTCCCCAGCCACTTCCCAGGCGAAGAAGCAATCGCGCCCGCCCCGCAGCGGACGCCCGACCAAACGCAAGCCAGCCGACAGCAGACATGAACCTGAACGACCTTAAAAAAATGCCGGTGACCGAACTGGCCGAACTGGCCAAGTCCATGGGCATACAGGGCACCGGCCGCTCCCGCAAGCAAGACCTCATCTTCGCCATCCTCAAGGCCCACGCCAAAAAGGGCGAGGACATCTACGGTGGCGGGGTGCTTGAGATTCTCCAGGACGGTTTTGGCTTTCTGCGTTCCGCCGACTCCTCCTTCCTTGCCGGCCCTGACGACATCTACGTCTCGCCCAGCCAGATCCGGCGCTTCTCCCTGCGCACTGGTGACACCATCACCGGCACCATCCGTCCGCCCAAGGACAACGAGCGCTATTTCGCGCTGCTGAAGGTGGACGAGATCAACTACGACAAGCCGGAGGCGGCCAAGAACAAGATCCTGTTCGAAAACTTCACCCCGCTGTTCCCCAACGAACGCTTCCACCTGGAAATGGGCAACGGCTCCACCGAGGACATCACCGCGCGCACCATCGAGCTGGTGGCCCCGGTGGGCAAGGGACAGCGCGGACTCATCGTTTCGCCGCCCAAGGCGGGCAAGACGATGATGATGCAGAACATCGCCCAGTCCATCGTCCACAACCACCCCGAGGTCTATCTCATCATCCTGCTCATCGACGAGCGGCCCGAGGAGGTGACCGAAATGCAGCGCTCGGTGCAGCGTGCGGAGGTGATCTCCTCCACCTTCGACGAACCGCCCACGCGCCACGTGCAGGTGGCGGAGATGGTGATCTCCAAGGCCAAGCGGCTGGTGGAGCACAACCGCGACGTGGTGATTCTGCTCGACTCCATCACCCGCCTGGCGCGCGCCTACAACACCGTGGTGCCCTCCTCGGGCAAGGTGCTCACCGGCGGCGTGGACGCCAACGCCCTGCAGAAGCCCAAGCGTTTCTTCGGCGCGGCGCGCAACGTGGAGGAGGGCGGCTCCCTCACCATTATCGCCACCGCCCTGGTGGACACCGGCTCGCGCATGGACGATGTCATCTACGAGGAGTTCAAGGGCACCGGCAACATGGAGGTGCATCTCGACCGCCGCATTGCCGAAAAACGCATCTTCCCCGCCATCAACATCAACCGCTCAGGCACCCGCCGGGAGGAGCTGCTGGTGCCGCCGGACGAACTGCAAAAGATGTGGATACTGCGCAAGATCCTCCATCCCATGGACGAACTGGCCGCCATGGAGTTTCTCTACGACAAACTCAAAGTCACCAAAACCAACGAGGAGTTCTTCAACTCCATGAAGAAAAAATAGGTCGGGCTTCATTCCCACCACCCCAAAGCTTTCGGGCCGCCGCTGTCCCGGCACTTGAAAAGGGGACACCGTGAGCCACCCGGGAGCCGCCCGCGCCAACACTTGGCTCACGAATGAAAAACCCACCTCAATCCACCACCGCCATGATCCTCGCCGCCGGTCGCGGCGAGCGGCTGCGTCCCCTCACCGATACCGTGCCCAAACCCTTGCTGCCGGTTTCCGGCAAACCGCTGATCGTCTGGCATCTGGAAAAGCTGGCCGGCGCCGGCTTCCGGCGGGTGGTCATCAACCTGGCCCACCTCGGCGAGCAGATTGAGGCGACACTTGGCGACGGCGGCCACTGGGGACTGGAAATCCGCTACTCCCACGAAGGGGAGGGACAGGCGTTGGAAACCGGAGGCGGCATCTGCAAGGCGCTGCCCCTGCTCGACGACGAGCGGTTTCTGGTGGTCAACGGCGACGTCTTCACCGACCTCGACTACGGCCGGCTGCGGATGACCGAGGAAATGCTGGCCCATCTGGTGATGGTGAACAATCCCCCTCACCATCCCGAAGGCGATTTCCACCTCGACCGTGCGGGTGGCCTTCATGACCAGGGCGAACCCAAACTCACCTTTAGCGGCATCGGCCTCTACCGCGCCGATCTTTTCCAGGGCTGCCAGCCCCGACCCTTCCCTCTGGCGCCCCTGTTGCGCCGGGCGATGGCGGCTGGCAAGGTGAGCGGCGAACAGTACCGGGGATTCTGGCTGGATGTGGGCACGCCGGAACGGTACCGGAAGCTGCAAGAAAAGATCGGGCGGTGAATGGTTTTGCCAAGACTCATGAAACGGTTTTTCCGTAGGAGGCGCGTCCTCGCGCCGAACAAGGGTTCGCGGCGAGGACGCCGCCCTACCTTCTTCCCTCTCCCGTGAGAGCGCTGACTAGCACAAGGTAATGGGACAGGAGATCAGCAGCAGCCGTTTTTCCGACGAGGACTTCCGCCGCTTCGGCGAACGCCTGGTGGCGGAGACGGCGCTGCTGGCGCAGTGGCTGGAGGCGGGAAGGCTCGACGGGGTCGAGCCCATGGCGGGGGCCGAGCTGGAGGCCTGGCTGGTGGACGATCACGGCCGCCCGGCGCCGCGCAACGGCCCCTTCCTCGAAGCCCTGGGCGATCCCATGGTGGTGCCCGAGCTGGCCACCTTCAACGTCGAGCTCAACACCCCGCCCCACCGCCTGGCCGAGGGCTGCTTCGAGGCGCTGCACGCCGATCTCGACACCCGCTGGCAACGCAGCCAGTCAATGGCCGCCGGCCTCGGCCTGCAGATGGTGATGATCGGCATCCTGCCCACGGTGCGCAAGGAAGACCTCTGCCTGGCCAACATCTCCGCCATGCAGCGTTACCGCGCCCTCAACGAGCAGGTGCTGCGCATGCGCGGCGGCAAGCCTCTCGAACTCGACATTCGCGCCGCCGAACACCTTCGCACCCGCCACCACGACGTGATGCTGGAGTCGGCCACCACCTCTTTCCAGATTCATCTGAAGATCGGCGCCGAGCTGGCCGGACGGGCCTACAACCTCTCCAAGATGATCTCCGCGCCAATGGTGGCGGTGAGCGCCAACTCCCCCTGGCTCTTCGGTCGCGACCTTTGGGACGAGACCCGCGTTCCTCTCTTCGAACAGGCGGTGGCGGTGGGTGCCTCGGACTACTCGCGTCGGGTTACCTTCGGCATCCGATATACCTACCACTCCATATTCGAAGTCTTCGCCGCAAACCGCGACCGCTATCCCGTGCTGCTGCCCCAGCTTATGGAGGAACCGAACGAACGGCTGGCCCACATGCGTCTTCACAACGGCACCATCTGGCGCTGGAACCGCCCCCTGGTGGGTTTCGACGACGAGGGCCGGCCCCATATCCGCATCGAGCACCGGGTGGTTCCCGCCGGCCCCACCACCAGGGACCTGGTGGCCAACGCCGCCCTCTACTTCGGTCTTCTCCATGCGTTGCTGGAGGAGGAGCCGGAGGCCGAGGCGCGGCTCCCCTTCGAGGCGTGCCGGGACAACTTCTACCGCGCCGCCCGCCTGGGGCTGGACGCAGAATTGACCTGGTTCGATGGCCAGAGGGGCAGCGCTGCGGCCCTCTGCCGGGAACGGCTGCTGCCCCAGGCGCGCCGGGGCCTGCTGCGCCTGGGAATCCCGGCAGCGGAAGCGGATCATTGGCTTGAACCCATCGCCGGGCGGATCGAAAAGCACCAGACGGGCGCCCGCTGGCAACGGCGCTGGGTGGAAGCGCACGGGCGCGATTTCGAAGGGTTGGTACTGGCTTACCGCGACCACCAGGACAGCGGCGAACCGGTCCACCGTTGGATAATCTGATGTTGAAGGAACTCCAACAACTACCCGAAGGTATTCTTCAGCTGCAAGCCCACCAGCTCCATGACCTGTTGGGCGGCCCCACCCTCATCCACCTGCCAGGCCGGCGGCCGGAGCCCCTTTTCGTCTCTGTGCTGATGCACGGCAACGAGGATGTGGGCTGGGAGGCGGTGCGCCGCCTGCTGCGCCGCTACCAGCCCGGCGGGGGCGATCAGCCGCTGCCGCGCGCCCTGTCGCTCTTAATCGGCAACACCGAAGCGGCCAGGGCGGGCATGCGCCGCCTGCCGGGACAACCCGACTACAACCGCGTCTGGCCGGGGAGCGAGCTGCCGCGCACCGCCGAGCACGCCATGATGGAGCAGGTGGTGGAGACTATGGCCTCGCGCCAGGTCTTCGCCAGCGTGGACCTGCACAACAACACCGGCCTCAACCCCCACTACGCCTGCGTCAACGCCATCCGCAACGAGTCGCTCCACCTCGCCGTTCTATTCAGCCGCATCGTGGTCTATTTCGTGCGCCCCCGGGGCGTTCAGTCCATGGCCATGACCAAGCTCTGTCCGGCGGTTACTCTTGAGTGCGGCAAGGTGGGCCAGTCGCGCGGCGTGAAGCATGCAACGGAGTTTCTCGATGCCTGCCTGCATCTGGCCCAACACCCGGCCCACCCGGTGGCGGAACACGACATAGACCTCTTCCATACGGTGGCCGTAGTGAAGATCCCCCCCGAGGTGAGCTTCGGTTTCGGCTGCGGCAACCACGACCTCCGCCTGCCCGATGACCTGGAGCAGCTCAACTTCCGCGAGCTGCCGGCCGGCACCCTCTTCGGCCGGGTGGGGCCCGGCGTCGAAGCGCCGCTGTCGGTGCGCAACGAACGGGACCAGGACGTGGCAGACCGTTACTTCGAGGTGGTGGAGAGTGAACTGCGTACCCGCACGCCGGTGATGCCCTCCATGCTCACCCGAGACGAGACGGTGATCCGGCAGGACTGTCTCTGCTACCTCATGGAACGGTATGATTTGAAATCAATATCCTGAGAGGGCATCAGAGTGAAGATCATCGAGTATTTCGTCCCGCTGGTGCTGCTGACCATCTCCGCCCTGCTGCTTGCCAAGGGGTGGAGCAGCTTCGAGCAGTCACAAACGCTGGTGGCCGAGACCGAGCCGGCTCAAGGCACCATCGTGGCAATGAAGCCCTATCTAGGCGGGCGCATCGGCAAGGGCGGTTCTCTCATCTATCTGCCCAAGGTGCGATTCACCACCTCCAAGGGTCAGACCATTACCTTTCAGTCCCACGAGAGCCGCCGCGCCGACCACTTCAAAAAAGGTCAACAGGTGCCGGTGCGCTACCGTCCCGAAGCGCCTCAAGAAGCGGTGATCGCCACCTTTTCCCACCTCTGGGCGCTGCCCATCATCTATGCCGTGGGCGGGCTTCTGCTGTTGCTGTTCGGCGGCTGGTTCCTGCGGCGGACCATGCGCGCATGAAAAAGCCCCGGCGTCCGCCGGGGCTCTTGCAGGTAGGGCCGTAGGTCGGCCTTGGTCAACCCGCCATCAGCGGCACCAGCAGCAGCGCCACGATGTTGATGATCTTGATGAGCGGGTTGATGGCCGGGCCGGCGGTGTCCTTGTAGGGGTCGCCCACGGTGTCGCCGGTGACCGCCGCCTTGTGGGCGTCGGAACCCTTGCCGCCGAAATTGCCATCCTCGATGTATTTCTTGGCGTTGTCCCATGCGCCGCCACCGGTGGTCATGGAGATGGCCACGAACAGTCCGGTGACGATGGTGCCGAGAAGCACGCCACCGAGGGCCTTGGGGCCGAGCACCAGCCCCACCAGAATGGGCACCAGGATGGGCAGCAGGGAGGGCACCACCATCTCCTTGATGGCGGCACGGGTGAGCATGTCCACGGCGCGCGAGTAATCGGGCTTCTGGGTGCGATCCATGATGCCCGGCATCTCCTTGAACTGGCGGCGCACCTCGTTGACGATGCCACCCGCGGCGCGGCCCACCGCCTCCATGGCCATTGAGCCAAACAGATAAGGCACCAGCCCCCCGATGAAGAGGCCGATGATGACCATGTGATCGGAAAGATCGAATCTGAGGTTTTTGATGCCGGCCACATCCAGAGTGTGGGTGTAGTCGGCGAAGAGCACCAGGGCCGCCAGGCCGGCGGAGCCGATGGCGTAGCCCTTGGTCACCGCCTTGGTGGTGTTTCCCACGGCGTCCAGAGGATCGGTGATGCCGCGAATCTTGTCGTCCAGCTCGGCCATCTCGGCAATGCCGCCGGCGTTGTCGGTGATGGGGCCGTAGGCGTCCAGGGCGACGATGATGCCGGTCATGGAGAGCATGGAGGTGGCGGCGATGGCGATGCCGTAGAGGCCGGCCAGGTCGTAGGCGGCCCAGATGGCGGCGCAGATAGAGATCACCGGCGCGGCGGTGGCCTTCATGGAGACTCCCAAACCGGCGATCACATTGGTGCCGTCACCCGTGGTGGAAGCCTCGGCGATGTGGCGAACCGGCTTGAACTCGGTGGCGGTGTAATACTCGGTAATGACCACCATGAGCGCGGTGAGGGCCAGGCCAATGAGGGCGCTCAGGTAGAGGTTCATGCTGCTCACCGCCATGCCGCCGATGGTGACGCCGTCACCGAAGATCCAGGTGGTGGCGGGATAGAAAGCCACAGCCGAGATAACCCCGGCGGTGATGAGGCCACGATAAAGGGCGTTCATGATCTTGCCCCCTTCACGCGCCTTGACGAAGAAGGTGCCGATGATGGAGGCGATGATGGAGATGCCCCCCAGCACCAGCGGATAGAGCACCGCCTTGGCGGCGGCGTCGCCCTGCACCATGAGACCGCCCAGCAGCATGGTGGCCACCACGGTGACGGCGTAGGTCTCGAACAGGTCGGCGGCCATGCCGGCGCAGTCGCCCACGTTGTCGCCCACGTTGTCGGCGATCACCGCCGGGTTGCGCGGGTCGTCCTCGGGGATGCCGGCCTCCACCTTGCCGACGATGTCTGCGCCCACGTCGGCGCCCTTGGCGAAGATGCCGCCGCCGAGA
>JALVUB010000317.1 GCA_027023915.1 Sedimenticola sp. | reverse complement strand
GTGCTCCGGGATCACCGGCTTGACCCAGCCCTCGTCCCAGGCGCGGTCGATGATGGCGCACTCGATGGTCTTGATGGTGACCGGCTCGTCCCGCAGGTTGAGGGTGCAGGACTCCTGGCAGGGGGCGGGGCAGATGCGGCCGGTCACCTCGGGGAAGTTGTTGGTGCTGTGCAGCACCGCCAGGGCGTCGCGCCAGTTGTCGCGGTAGACCAGGTCGTTCCAGTCGGGAATGATGTTGTTCACCGGGCAGCCCTGGTGGCAGAAGGGGATGCCGCAGTCCATGCAGCGCGCGCCCTGCAGCTTGAGCTGCTCGTCGCTCAGGGGAATGACGAACTCGCGATAATGGGTGACGCGGTCGGAGACCGGCGCATAGCTGCGGTCGATCCGCTCGTACTCGAGAAAACCTGTTGGCTTGCCCATTGTTCGTTTACCTGGTCATCTGTAGGTCGGGCTTCAGCCCGACGAAACGTTGTTCCGATGTCGGGCTGAAGCCCGACCTACGCGGCGTAGTTACCCTCACCCCCAGCCCTCTCCCGCGAGCGGGAGAGGAGGACGAAGAGCGCTACGCGCGAGCTTGTTTCGAAGCGCGCTGTTCCTGCTCTTGCCGCTCGGCCTGCAGCTCCAGCAGGGCGCGGCGGTACTCCACCGGCATCACCTTGACGAACCGGGGCAGGATCTCGGCCCAGTTGTCCAGGATGCGGCGCGCCACCTCGGAACCGGTGTAGTGGAGGTGGCGCTCGATGAGCTGGCGCAGGCGGATGGCATCGAAGCGGGTCATGTCGTGGCTCACGTCCACCCGGCCATGGGTCTCGAGGTCACCGCCGAGGTGTTCGAGCCGCTCCAGCGCCTCGTCCTCCTCCTCGATGGGCTCCAACTCCACCTGGGCCAGGTTGCAGCGGCTCTCGAAGCTGCCCTCCTCGTCCAGCACGTAGGCGATGCCGCCCGACATGCCCGCGGCGAAGTTGCGCCCGGTGGGGCCGAGCACCACCACCACGCCGCCGGTCATGTACTCGCAGCCGTGGTCGCCCACGCCTTCCACCACCGCGGTGGCGCCGGAGTTGCGCACGCAGAAGCGCTCGCCGGCCACGCCGCGGAAGTAGCATTCGCCGGTGATGGCACCGTAGAGCACGGTGTTGCCCACCACGATGTTCTCTTCCGCCTTGCCGATGGCGCTCTCCTTCGGCGGGTAGATGACGATGCGCCCGCCCGAAAGCCCCTTGCCGACGTAGTCGTTGCCCTCGCCCGCCAGCTCCAGGGTGACGCCGTGGGCCAGCCAGGCGCCGAAGGACTGGCCGGCGGTGCCGCGCAGCCGGATGTGGATGGTGTCGTCCGGCAGGCCGGCATGGCCGTACTTCTCGGCCACCCGCCCGGAGAGCATGGCGCCCACCGAACGGTTGTAGTTGTGGATGGGCAGCTCGATCTGCACCGCCTCGCCCTTCTCCAGGGCGGGCCGGGCCAGCTCGATGAGCTGGTTGTCCAGGGCCTGCTCCAGGCCGTGATCCTGCCGGTCGGCGTTGTGCACCGGGTCGCCGGGATGGGCCTGGGGCCTGGCCAGGATGCGCGAAAAGTCGAGCCCCTGCGCCTTCCAGTGGTCGATGGCGCGGCGCATCTCCAGCTTGTCCATGCGCCCGATCATCTCGTCGAAGCTGCGGAAGCCCAGCTTCGCCATGATGCGGCGCACCTCCTCGGCGACGAAGAAGAAGTAGTTGATGACGTGCTCGGGCTTGCCCATAAAGCGCTTGCGCAGCTCCGGGTCCTGGGTGGCCACGCCCACCGGGCAGGTGTTGAGATGGCACTTGCGCATCATGATGCACCCCTCGGCGATGAGCGCGGCGGTGGCGAAGCCGAACTCGTCGGCCCCCAGCAGCGCCCCCACCACCACGTCGCGCCCGGTGCGCAGGCCGCCGTCCACCTGCACGCAGATGCGCGAGCGCAGGCGGTTGAGCACCAGGGTCTGGTGGGTCTCGGCCAGGCCGATCTCCCACATGGAGCCGGCGTGCTTCACCGAGGTGAGCGGCGAGGCGCCGGTGCCGCCGTCATAACCGGAAATGGTGACATGGTCGGCGTGGGCCTTGGAGACCCCGGCCGCCACCGTGCCCACGCCCACCTCGGAGACCAGCTTCACCGAGATGCGCGCCTTGGGATTGACGTTCTTCAGGTCGTGGATCAGTTGCGCCAGGTCCTCGATGGAGTAGATGTCGTGGTGGGGCGGCGGCGAGATCAGCCCCACGCCCGGGGTGGAGTGGCGCACCCGGGCGATCTGCTTGTTCACCTTGTGGCCGGGGAGCTGGCCGCCCTCGCCCGGCTTGGCCCCCTGGGCCATCTTGATCTGGATGTCGTCGGCGTTCACCAGGTACTCGGTGGTGACCCCGAAGCGGCCCGATGCCACCTGCTTGATGGCGGAACGCTCGGGATTGGGCGAGCCGTCGGGCAGGGGGTTGAAGCGCTCGGGCTCCTCGCCCCCCTCGCCGGTGTTGGACTTGCCGCCGATGGCGTTCATGGCGCGCGCCAGGGTGGAGTGGGCCTCGTAGGAGATGGAGCCGAAGGACATGGCGCCGGTGGCGAACCGCTTGACGATCTCGCTGGCCGGCTCCACTTCGTCGAGGGGAACCGGCTCCTCGGCCCACTTGAACGCCATCAGGCCGCGCAGGGTGAGCAGCCGCTCGTTCTGCTCGTTCACCGTCCTGGCGAACTCCTCGTAGGTGGCGAAGTCGTCGCCGCGCACCGAGTGCTGCAGCTTGGCGATGGTCTCGGGCGTCCAGACGTGGTCCTCGCCGCGCACCCGCCAGGCATAGTCGCCGCCCACGTCGAGGTGGTGGCGGTAGATGAAGGCGTCGCTGTAGGCGTTGCGGTGCCAGCGCACCGCCTCCTCGGCCACCTCTTTCAGCCCCACCCCCTCGATGGTGGTGGCGGTGCCGGTGAAGTACTGCTCCACGAACCCGCTGCTCAGGCCCACGGCGTCGAAGATCTGGGCGCCGCAGTAGGACTGGTAGGTGGAGATGCCCATCTTGGACATCACCTTGAACAGCCCCTTGCCCACCGCCTTGATGTAGCGCTTCTGCGCCTCGGCGAAGTCGAGCTTCTCCGGCAGGCGCGGCAGCATCGCCTCGATGGTCTCGAAGGCGAGATAGGGGTTCACCGCCTCGGCCCCGTAGCCGGCCAGGGTGGCGAAGTGGTGCACCTCCAGGGCGGCGCCGGTCTCGATCACCAGCCCCGACTCAGTGCGCAGCCCCTTGCGGATCAGGTGGTGGTGCACCGCCGAGGTGGCCAGCAGCGCCGGGATGGCGAGGTTGTCGGCATCCATGCGGCGGTCGGAGAGGATGAGGATGTTGTAGCCCTCGAGCACCGCCTTC
>JALVUB010000316.1 GCA_027023915.1 Sedimenticola sp. | reverse complement strand
GCCCGGGCCACCACCTCGGGGTCGTGGTGGCGGCCCAGCTTGCGTGCCAACTCCTTGCGGCTGTGCTCGCGGGTGGCCAGCAGGCGCACCGCCGCCTCGCAGGCCTGCTGCAACTCGTCCTCTGGAATCAGGATTCCTCCTCGGCGGCCTCTTCCGTGCTGGTGTCGGGCAGCAGCTCGGCGCGGATCTTCTGCTCGATCTCGGCGGCGAGGTCGGGGTTCTCCTTGAGGAACTGGCGCACGTTTTCCTTGCCCTGGCCGATGCGGTCACCGTTGTAGGAATACCAAGCGCCCGACTTCTCTATGATGCCCTGCTTCACCCCCAGGTCGATGATCTCGCCCTCGCGGGAGATGCCCTCGCCGTAGAGGATCTGGAACTCCACCTGCTTGAAGGGCGGCGCCACCTTGTTCTTCACCACCTTGACGCGGGTCTCGTTGCCGATCACCTCGTCGCCCTTCTTGATGGCGCCGATGCGGCGGATATCCATGCGCACCGAGGCGTAGAACTTGAGAGCATTGCCGCCGGTGGTGGTCTCGGGGCTGCCGAACATGACGCCGATCTTCATGCGGATCTGGTTGATGAAGATCACCACGCAGTTGGAGCGCTTGATGTTGGCGGTGAGCTTGCGCAGGGCCTGGGACATGAGCCGCGCCTGCAAGCCCACGTGGGAATCGCCCATGTCCCCCTCGATCTCGGCCTTGGGGGTGAGCGCCGCCACGGAGTCCACCACCACCACGTCCACGGCGCCGGAGCGCACCAGCATGTCGGTGATCTCCAGGGCCTGCTCGCCGGTGTCGGGCTGGGAGACCAGCAGTTCGTCGATGTTGACGCCCAGCTTCTCGGCGTACTGCGGGTCGAGAGCGTGCTCGGCGTCCACGAAAGCGCAGGTGCCGCCCTGTTTCTGCGCCTCGGCCACCACGTGCAGGGTGAGGGTGGTCTTGCCCGAGGATTCCGGCCCGTAGATCTCCACGATGCGGCCGCGCGGCACGCCGCCGATGCCCAGGGCGATGTCCAGCCCCAGGGAACCGGTGGAGATGGCCTCGATGTTGCCGATGGCGGTTCCGTCCCCCATGCGCATCACCGATCCCTTGCCGAACTGTTTCTCGATCTGGCTCAGTGCGGCGGCCAGCGCCTTCTTGCGATTCTCGTCCATAGTGATCCCCTGTCTCTCAGTGGTTGGTGGCGTGGTTTGTGACAGTGTAGTTGGTTCTATTTTTGTTTTCCAGTGTTTTTTTAATCTCCCAATGGCCACCCCTCAACGGGACGGTAGTGTGGAGGATCGCCGTTGGGCCGGGATTCCACCAGCACGAAATGTTCCACGGCCCAGAGGATGGGTTCGGGCAACTTCATAGCCGCCACCGGCGTGCTCTTGCGCACCAGGGTGACGTGGGGCTTGTAGGGACGTCTCTCCGGCTCGAAGCCGCAGGGCTCCAGCTTCTTGGCCAGCATCCTCACCAGCCGCTTCAACGGCCGCGGCACCGCTTCGGGACCGGCCCAGGCGATGCGCGGTTTGGACCAGAAATCGATGCGGTCGATCTCGAGCTCGAAGGGTTCTCCCTGGACCGCCCGCGCCGCCTCGGCGATGCAGGCCTGCCGCCCCGGCTCCACCGAGCCGAGGAACTGGAGGGTGAGGTGCAGATCCTCGGGGTGCACCCACCGCCCCTGGGCCTGGGGCAGCCGTTCCTGGAGCGCCGCCAGTTGCGCCCGCACCGTCTCGTCGGGCCAGAGGGCGAAGAAGAGCCGCCTACGACCGCCAGCCATGGAGCAGCTCCCTGACCCCGTTCAGCGCCCGGATCACCGCCTGGCGCCGCACCGCCTCGCGGTCGCCCTCGAAGTGGCGCCGGTCGGCCCAGCGGAAGTGGCGGCCCCACGCCCAGCCGAAGCAGACGGTGCCCACCGGCTTCCGCGCGCTGCCGCCACCCGGCCCGGCGATGCCGCTCACCGCCACCGCCACCTCGGCGTGGCTGTGGGCCAGTGCGCCACTGGCCATCTCCATCGCCACCGGCAGGCTCACCGCGCCGTGGGCCACGAACAGCGCCCGCTCCACCGCCAGCAGCTCCATCTTGGCCTCGTTGGTGTAGGTGACGAAGCCCCGCTCGAACCACTGGCTGGAGCCGGAAATGTCGGTGACCACCTTGGCGATCCAGCCGCCGGTGCAGGACTCGGCGGTGGCCAGCCTGAGCCCCCGCGAAAGGAGCAGGCGGCCGGTGTCCCGGGCCAGCTGTTGCAGCACTTGCTCTTGCATTAGAATCGCCCACTCAAGACCTGTCGGAACCATACCATGAGCCAACCCGAGATCAAGGTGGAACACAACCCCTCCCCCATGAAGCTGGAGGTGCTGGGGGTGGAGAACTGGGGCATCTGGCGCAAGGAGAAGTCCACCTTCCCCTGGACCTACACCCAGCAGGAGACCTGCTACATCCTCAAGGGCCGCTTCATAGTCACCCCCAAGGGGGGCGAGCCCATGGAGTTCGGCCGCGGCGACCTCATCACCTTCCCCGCCGGCCTCGAGTGCACCTGGGAGATCCTGGAGGACGTGGAGAAGTACTACGACTTCCAGTGACCATGGCAAACGCCCAGGCCGGCCACACCCCCATGATGCGCCAATATCTGCGCATCAAGGCGGACCACCCCCAGATGCTGCTCTTCTATCGCATGGGGGATTTCTACGAGCTCTTCTACGACGACGCCGAGCGGGCCGCGCGCCTTTTGGACATCACCCTCACCAGCCGCGGCAAGTCGGCCGGGCAGCCCATTCCCATGGCCGGGGTGCCGGTGCACGCGGTGGAGAACTACCTGGCGCGGCTGGTGCGCCAGGGCGAGTCGGTGGCCATCTGCGAGCAGATCGGCGATCCCGCCAAGTCGAAAGGGCCGGTGGAGCGCAAGGTGGTGCGCATCGTCACCCCCGGCACCCTCACCGACGAGGCGCTGCTGGACGAGCGGCGCGACAACCTACTGGCCGCCCTGGTGCCCGGCGAGGAGCGCTGGGGACTGGCCACCCTCGACCTGGCCGGCGGCCGTTTCCGGGTGCAGGAGCCGCCCGACGAGGCCACCCTGCGGGGTGAGCTGGAGCGGCTCCAGCCGGCGGAGCTGCTGCTGCCCGAGGAGCAGGTGCCCGCCTTCATCGACGCCGACGCCCCCGGCATCACCCGCCGCCCCCCCTGGCACTTCGACACCGACACCGCCTTCGAGCTGCTCACCCGCCAGTTCGGCACCCGCGACCTGGCCGGCTTCGGCTGCGAGGGGATGTCCCTGGCCATTCGCGCCGCCGGCGCCCTGCTCCAGTATGTCCAGGAGACCCAGCGCAGCGCCCTGCCCCATCTCACCGGCCTGGGGGTGGAGCGCCACGACGAGGCGCTGGTGATCGACGCCGCCAC
>JALVUB010000315.1 GCA_027023915.1 Sedimenticola sp. | reverse complement strand
GCCTTGGTGGTGGCCCTGGGGGTGCTGGGCCTGGCCTTGTTGGGGCGGTTGCTGCTGGGGCATGCCCTGGCGCTGGTGGTTGTCGGGCTGTTGGCCTGGTTGCCGGTACTGGGGCTGGCGCAGGTATTGCGGGTGAGCCGTTCATTGCGCCTTACCCTGGAACTGGCGGTGGTGCTTGGGTTGCTGCTGTTGGTTGGGCAATATCTGATATTGGATGATGTTGCCGGCTATTGGCATGGAGTGCTGCGGGAGTACGTCGCCAAGATGCTGGACCCGGCGGCGGTGAGCAACCAGGAACGCCAGGCGCTGGTGAGCCAGCTTGCTCCCTGGATGGCGGGTGGACTGGGCGCCGCCTGGTTTATGGAGCTGGCGTTGTCTCTTTTCCTTGCCCGAGGCTGGCAGGCGCTGCTCTACAATCCGGGCGGTTTCTCGCGCGAGTTTCGCGAGTTGCGTTTTGGTCGCTGGCTGCTGGTGTTGGTGCCACTGTTGCTGCTTGGTGGATTGCTGCAGAAGCAGCCTGGTTGGCCGGCTCAGGCCGCATTGGTGGGCATGGCGGCCTTCATGATCCAGGGCGTTGCCGCGGTTCACGGCCTGGTGACCGGGCGAAAGAACGGTGGATTGTGGCTGGCGGTGTTCTATTTTCTGCTGGTTTTCGGGATGCCGGCCAGCTTTACTCTGGTGTCGGCGGTGGGTTTTGCCGATGGCGTAATCAATTTTCGGACGAAAGTCCGGCCCCGCGATCCTGGATCGGGGGGCGGGTAAAAAACCTTCTCTAAAGAGGTGTGAAACGATGGATGTGATCCTTCTGGACAAAGTGACGGGCCTGGGTGAGCTGGGCGACAAGGTATCGGTGAAGGCCGGTTACGGACGCAACTTCCTCATTCCCACCGGCAAGGCGGTGCCGGCCACGAAAGAGAATCTGGTTGAGTTCGAGAAGCGGCGCGCCGAGCTGGAGAAGCAGGCCGCCGAAAAACTGGCTGCCGCCCAGGCGCGCAAGGACGCCATCGAAAATCTGGGGCAGGTGACCATCGCCCACAAAGCGGGTGACGAGGGCAAGCTGTTCGGCTCGGTGGGCACCAGCGACATCGCCCGCGCCTGTGGCGAGGCCGGCGTGGAGGTGGCCAAGGCGGAGATTCGCCTGCCGGAAGGCCCCATGCGCACCACTGGTGAGTTCGAGGTGATCCTCCATCTCCATCCCGATGTCAACGCCGCCCTGAAAGTGGTGGTCGTCGCCGAGGAGTGACGACAGCGCCCGTGGCGCTGCTCATCCCTTTCGCCGCCGCTGCCCGTTTTAACGGGTAGCGGCTTTTGTTCGTTTGTCGTGGCTTGATGCGCGGGGCCCCCTTTTTTTGTACCCTTGTGGCCATGTCTCTGGATGCGCCCGTTCCCGATTACGATGAAGCCGATGCCGGCGTGGACCGGTTGCGCGTGCCACCCCATTCGGTGCAGGCCGAGCAGGCGGTGATCGGCGGCCTGATGCTCGACAACGCCGCCTGGGACCAGGTGGCCGACCGGGTGGGGGCGGAGGACTTCTACCGCCGCGAGCACCGCCTGCTGTTCAGCGCCATCGGCCGCCTGGCGGAGGAGCAGAAGCCCTTCGACGTGGTCACCCTGGCCGAGGAGCTGGAGCGCACCGGCGAGCTGGACGACGTGGGCGGGCTGCCCTATCTCGCCGCCCTGGCCGAGGACACCCCCACCGCCGCCAACATCCGCGCCTATGCCGACATCGTGCGCGAGCACTCGGTGACCCGCCAGCTCATCCGCGTCGGCACCGAGATCGCCGAGAGCGGCTACCGGCCCGAGGGGCGCAAGGTCTCCGAGCTGCTGGACGAGGCGGAGAACAAGGTCTTCCAGATCGCCGAGCAGCGCAACCGCGAAGGGGGCGGATTCCAGCCCATCAAGGGGCTGCTGGCGCGCACCATCGACCGCATCGAGGAGCTGCACGCCTCCGACCAGGCGATCACCGGCCTGGCCAGCGGTTTCGACGATTTCGACAAGATGACCTCGGGGTTGCAGCCCGCCGACCTTATCGTGGTGGCCGGCCGCCCCTCCATGGGCAAGACCACCTTCGCCATGAACATCGCCGAAAACGTGGCCATCCAGTCTGGGCTGCCGGTGGCGGTCTTCTCCATGGAGATGCCGGGCGAGGCGCTGACCATGCGCATGATGTCTTCCCTGGGGCGCATCGACGGCCACCGCATCCGCACCGGCAAGCTGGAGGACGACGAGTGGCCGCGCCTCACCTCGGCCATCAACATCCTCAGCCAGGCCAGGCTTTTCATCGACGACACTCCGGCTCTCACTCCCACCGACCTGCGCGCCCGCGCCCGCCGCCTGATGCGCGAGCAGGGGGGGCTGGGGCTCATCGTTATCGACTACCTGCAACTGATGCAGGCGCCCGGCATGGCCGAGAACCGCACCAACGAGATCTCGGTCATCTCGCGCAGCCTCAAGGCCCTGGCCAAGGAGCTGGAGGTGCCGGTGATCGCCCTGTCGCAGCTCAACCGCAACCTCGAACAGCGCCCCAACAAGCGGCCGGTGATGTCCGACCTGCGCGAGTCCGGCTCCATCGAGCAGGACGCCGACCTGGTGGTCTTCATCTACCGCGACGAGGTCTACAACGAGGAGAGTCCCGACAAGGGCATCGCCGAGATCATCATCGGCAAGCAGCGCAACGGCCCCATCGGCACCGTGCGGCTCACCTTCCTCGGCCAGTACACCAAGTTCGAGAACTACATCAGCGAGGGCTATGGCGAGCCCCACTGAGGCCGTGTCTTTCCAGCCCACTGTCACCATCGACCGTTCCGCCCTGCGCCACAACCTGGCGGTGGCACGCCGCCACGCCCCGGGGTGCAAGGTGATGGCGGTGGTGAAGGCCGACGGTTACGGCCACGGCGTGCTGGAGATGGCGGAAGCCCTGGCCTCGGCCGAGGCGCTGGCGGTGGCGCGGGTGGAGGAGGGGTTGCTGTTGCGGGGGCAGGAACCAGAAAGGCGCGTCCTGGTGCTGGCCGGCGCCCATGATACCGGCGAACTGGAGGCCGCCGCCGAAGCCGGCCTGGAGCTGGTGGTGCACCATCCCCACCAGCTCGACCTGCTGGAGCGGGTTTCGCCGGCCACGCCCCTGCGCTGCTGGCTCAAGCTGGACACCGGCATGCACCGCCTCGGCTTTCCGCCTCACGAGTGCGCCGAACGGCTGGCGCGGCTCAGGGCGCTGCCGGCGGTGGCCGGGGTGGCGGGGGTGATGACCCACCTGGCCAACGCCGACGACCTGGGTGACGACACCACCCGCCACCAGGTGGCCCGCTTCGAGGAGGCCACCGCCGATCTGCCCCTGCCGCGCTCGGTGGCCAACTCCGCCGGCATTCTCGGTTGGCCCGAGAG
>JALVUB010000314.1 GCA_027023915.1 Sedimenticola sp. | reverse complement strand
AGCCAGTGGAAGCTCCGGCCGGTTCAGCCGGAGCTTCCACTGGCTGATGCAGACTCATTGGTTCCTACCCCGATCCTGTTGAACAAGGTTCCTGTCATCAGGATCGGCCGGCAGGGAAAAAACTTGAGGGCACCTCGATTTTTCGGGGTGCCCCCTGGCTTCATCGGGTCATGCCGCGGGTAGGCGGGTTGTCAGCCGGCACGCTGGGTTCGGAAGGGGTTTTCCCGGTGGTGGCGTTCCTTGTGTTCAAGCATGTCCAGGTCGGCGGCTTCGAACAGTTGCTGACCGTCCATCTCCTGTCCGTGCAGAATGGCCGTGCCGATGCTGACGGAAACACGGATCACTTGCTGGTGGTAATGACAGCGAAGCTCGGAGATTCTCTTTTCCAGCCTGGTCTTCAGGGTCTTGATGCCTTCCTCGCTGATGTGCGGCAGCAGCAACACGAATTCATCACCGGCGTAGCGGAACACCATGTCGGAACGGCGCACGCTGTCACGAAGGGTGGCGCCAACTTCCGCCAGCACCTGATCGCCGGCGAGATGGCCGATTTCATCGTTGATGCGCTTGAACCAATCCACGTCCACCACCATCAGGCCGAGCGGCTGCTCCTCACGGCGCGCGCGGCACACTTCCCGTTGCAGGCTTTCTTCAAAGGAACGGCGGTTGTCGAGGCCGGTGAGAGGGTCCTTGGTGGCCGCCTTCATCGCCTGCTGATAGTGAATGGCGTTGCGCAGGGGCAGCATCAGGTTGCTCAGCAGCACTTCGATGCGTTGCAGCTCTCTTTCAGAGAAGGGCTTGGCACGGTGGAAATGGATTTTGCCCAGGTTTTCCTTGCCGATCACGAGGCTGTATTCAGCCCGGTGGCGGGCCTGTCTGCGGTCGCCCAGCTCGATGCTGCTACCCAGCTCCTCATTGAAGTAACCCAGACTGTCGCAGGCCATGTGCTCTTGAAGATGGTGGAAGAAAATCTCCAGTAACTGCTCTACGTTGAGCGTGCTCAGCAGCTCCAGAAGCAGTTGCAGCCTGGTCCGCTCTTCCTGGTGGTAATCCTGCGCCAGTTGTGTTTCGAAGTGGCGCCGATTCTCTTTTTCGCTGATGAATTCTACTGTTCCTTTCACCGCTTTGGCCTCGATTGGTTTCAACGCGCTCATAATCTTGCGAATTTCGTGCCAAGTTCACTGCTTGTGGTGGGTCGGATAGAAGAAAGGGTACTCCATTTCACGAAAAAAACAATGTAAGCCCGGAAAATATCAATAAAAAAGTCGGATACAGGCTGTTTTTTCGTGGTTTTTCAGGAGGGTGCGGTAATTGTTGCCGGAGGGTGGGGAAAGGTTTTGCAGGGGGGAAAGGCGGAAAAATGTCACTTTGCCGGCGTTTTGGGGCGCCGGAATCTTGTCAGGCCTGGCCCAACAAAAGGCCGTCGTGTTCCCGTGTTTTTTCACCCTCGGGGTTGTAGAGGGTGGTCTGGGAAGCGCCACCCCGCAGGATCTCCAGGGCCTGGCTAAGATGGGCCTGGCCCATTTCCATGGTGGCGCCGTTGATGCGGTTGAGCCGCCGGCACTCTTCAGCCAGGGTGGTGAGGCGTTGCCACAGATCATCCAGGCCGTCGGCGGGAAACAGGGTTGCCAGGGCGTGGCTGCTCTGCTCCCGGTTGCCGCCGATGCCCAGTTCCCGAAACAGGGCTTCGCGGTGGCTGTCGAGAGCAGCCAGCTCCGAGACGTGAAGGGATTTTGCTTCAAGAAGTTGTTCCAACTCCGCCACCCGTGTGGAGAGCAGCAGGTGTGATTCCTTTTCCAGCAGCCGTGCCAGGGCCTCCATCTCGCGGATCTCTTCGTTCAACAGCCAGAGTAACCGCGAGCGCTGGGAAGGCGGGGGCATGGTGGGCCGTTCGTTCATTTCTTGCCTGATAACAGGTTCTCGAGGGCCATCATTTTTTCGGCGATCCGGGCCGGGTTCACGTTATAGGTGCCATCCTGGATCGCTTGCCTTGCTTGTTCCACCCGCTGGGTGTCCACCACCGGAGTGTCGTCCACTGCCACGCCAAGTCGTCCAAGGCGGACAGCGGTGTCGGAAAAGCTGACCGTATCCTTCACCGAGGATCTCCCGTTGTCGGTGTTCTGTCCCACGGGCTTGCGTTCGCCAACGGGCAAAATGTTGCGATCACCGCTAGCCTGGGTGTGTGTGTTGGGCAAGCCATTGATATCAATGGGCATTACAGTTCTCCTGTTACTCTGTTTCAGGGTCTGCCAAACTCGTTGACGGCAGCTTGGCAAAAAACTTAAATCGAATTGTGATCTTCGTCACGTTTTTATGGCGGTTTCCCGCCCCGTTCATCTGTCCACCCGCACAAGACCGGCTTTCACCACCCAGCCTTCCACGATCCGGTGGGAAGAGAGGTTGCGCACGCGGATGCGCTCGCCTCTCGCGCCGGCGGCCAGTGCCTCGCCGGGCATTCTCACCTGAAGACCGCCTGAGCCGGCCACCATGGTGACCCGCTGGCCTCGCGCAATCAGCCGTTCGGCCTTGAGCATGTTGGGCACCAGGGGCTGACCGGCGGCCAGGTTGCGTTTCAGGATCATGCCGATCACCTGGGAAGGATCGTGAAAATAACCCTGTGGCAGACGGGAAAGGCTGTAGCGTGCCACTTTTACCTTGTTTTGGTCCAGCCGTTCGCCCCGGGCCAGCGGTTCCGCGGCCACCACCACCTGACCGAAGACATCCACCCGCACCGGCACGAAGAGTGTCCAGGGCTTGCTGCCGCTACAGCGGACGCCCACGGTGATCCTGCCGAAAGGGCGGCTGCCTGGTGGCGAAAAGGCTTCCAGGGGACGGTCACAGGCGGCAAGCCGCAGACGGTTGTCGAGACGACCCGCCTTGACCTCCACCGGGCCGCTGGCCGATGCCTGGGCGCGTCCCGCGGCAAAGCCTTCGGCCATTCTGGCCACGGCATCCAGGCTCTGGGTTGCCGCCTGGCTGGTGGATGCGGCCATCATCAGCAATACGGCGATTGCGCTTTTGTTGAACATGGCTTTGTGGCTTTCCTGCTCCAGTTGTTCAGTGTTCCTGCAATATTCATGCCGGGGGAAAAGGTCTCTGAAACCGGGAAAAACGGGGGGATGACGGCATTGGGTCATCAGCGAAAGGCGGGATTTTGACACCGGCGGTTTGATGAGAGTGTCAGAAATCCGCTTCTGCTTTGTTGCCGGCGACGCGCGTCGGCAGGTTTATCAATAGAAGAAAGCCGGCCGGTTGCCGGCAACCGGCTCTGTTACCGGCAAGGGGTTGCCGATTGGAGGGGGTGTTTGGTGCAAAAGCGGGCGTTTTGACGGCTGGCACGCGAATTGCTGCATTTTCCGCAAAAGCTTAAGTGGGAGCGGAAAATGC
>JALVUB010000313.1 GCA_027023915.1 Sedimenticola sp. | reverse complement strand
GGTCCCCGAGGGCTGGGCCATCTTCGCCGCCGGCAACCGCCAGGGCGACCGCGGGGTCACCTACACCATGCCGGCGCCCCTGGCCAACCGCCTCTCCCACTACGAGGTGGAGACCCACCTCGACGACTGGGTGGCCTGGGCCTGGGCCAACGGCATCGACGAGCGGGTGATCGGCTTCCTCCGCTTCCGCCCCGAACTGCTGTTCGACTTCGACCCGGCCCACAACCCCGTGGCCTTCCCCTCGCCCCGCTCCTGGGAGTTCGCCCACCGCAGCCTGCGGAAGTTCGGCGACCAGCCCACCATCCTTCTCGGCGCGCTCCAGGCGTGCGTGGGACCGGCGGCCGGCATCGAGCTGCACGCCTTCATCAACAGCCTGGAGAAGATGCCCGACCTGGACGCCATCGTCTCCGGCGAGGCGGCGCCGGTACCCGATGAGATCGACCTCCAGTACGCCGTGGCCGCCGCCCTGGTGGGGCGCGCCATCCGCGCCCGCGACCAGGAGAACGCAGAGCAGGTGATCGGCAACATCCTGGAGTACGCCAACCGCCTGCCGCAGAAGGAGATGGGAGTGATGCTGGTCTCCGACCTGCACCGCGCCATCGGCGAGCGGCTCTTCACCGTGCCCCAGTTCCAGGCGTGGGCGACGGCCATCGGGGAAGTGATGCTTTATCGTTGATGAACAGCCCGTTTCAAGCGGTTGCCGGGGGTTCTCGGCGGGATGTCCGAGGCCATGGATGGCCGAGGTCAAGCACACAGGGATGTGCTCGTAGCGGTCCCGCCGAGAACCCCCGGCAACCGCGAACCTGGTCTTGACCCATGGATCAGAAAGAGATCGAAACCAAGCTCGCCGCCGCCCGCACCCGGCTGATCCTGGACAAGCCCTTCCTCGGCGCCCTGGTGATGCGCCTGCCCATGGTGGCGGCCGACCCCGAGTGGTGCCCCACCACCGGCACCGACGCGCGCCGTTTCTATTACAACCCGGAATACATCGCCTCCCTCACCCTGGAGCAGACCCAGTTCATGCTGGCCCACGAGGCGCTCCACTGCGCCCTGTCGCACTTCGCCCGCCGCCAGCACCGCGACATCGGCCGCTGGGACCTGGCCTGCGACTACGCCATCAACCCGCTGCTGGTGGACGAAGGGCTCAAGCCGCCCTACGACACCATGATCCTCGACCAGTTCCGCGGCATGACCGCCGAGGAGATCTACCCCCTGCTGGAAGAGGACGAGCAGTACGAGACCATCGACAAGCACCTCTACGACCAGCAGAGCGACACCCAGGGCAACCAGGGCGGCGAGCAGAGCACCAGCTCCGGTCATGCCGACACGCCGCCACCACCCGGCGAAGAGAAACAGCAACGCTCCCGTACCTCGGGCAATGAGGAAGAAGGGGCGGGAAAACAGCAGCAGACCGATCCCGACCGTCAGGGAGAACGGCAGGACTCCGGCGGCCAGCAGCAGGAACAGCAAAAGCCCCAGGAGCAAGGGGCGAAGCAACCGCCGCCCCTCACCCCCGAGGAGCGCGACAACCTGGAGGTGCAGTGGCAGCAGCGGCTGGCCGGCGCCGCCCAGCAGGCGATCCAGGCCGGCAAGATAGAGGGCGCCATGGCGCGCCTGGTGGACCACCTGCTACAGCCGCGCCTGCCCTGGCGCAACCTGCTGGCGCGCTACCTCACCGCCAGCGCGCGCGATGACTACAGCTACATGCGCCAGTCGCGCCGCAACCAGGGCGATGCCATCCTCCCGGCGCTGCGCAGCAGCCAGGTGGAGGTGGTGGTGGCCATCGACACCAGCGGTTCCATCAGCGACGGCGAGATCCGTGAGTTCCTTTCCGAGGTGACCGCGCTGAAGGGGCAGATGCGCGCCCGCGTCACCCTGCTGGCCTGCGACCACCAGCTGGCCGAGGGCGCGCCCTGGATCTTCGAGCCCTGGGAGGAGATCGACCCCGAGGTGCCCCTCACCGGCGGGGGTGGCACCGACTTCCGCCCCGTGTTTCAATGGGTGGAAAAAGAGGGGCTGCGCCCGGAAGTGCTGGTTTATTTCACCGACCTCGAGGGGCACTTCCCGGAACTACCGCCCGCTTACCCGGTCTTGTGGTTGGTAAAGGGGCGGGAAAAGCCGCCCTGGGGACAACGCATCCAGCTCAATTGAACTTCATTACATCCGTCACCCGCCGCCTGCTTTACCTGCTGCTCAGCCTCAGCCTGGCGTTTTCACCCCTGGAGGCCGCCGCGGACGTTTACCGCGACCTGCCCGACATGGGCTCGGTATCGGGCAGCGTGCTCTCCCCCACCCAGGAGCGGAAGCTGGGCAAGGCCTTCATGCGCTATGTCCGCTCCACCCAAAAGGTGATCGATGATCCCCTGCTGGACGACTATATCAACCACATCGGCAGACAACTGGTCAACAACAGCGAAGCACGGGGCACCGAGTTCCACTTCTTCCTGGTGGACAAAGAAGAGATCAACGCCTACGCCGGCCCCGGCGGCTATATCGGCGTCCACTCCGGGCTGGTGCTCACCACTCAGTCTGAAAGCGAGCTGGCCGCTGTTCTTGCGCACGAAATAACCCATGTCATCCAGAAGCACCTGCTGCGCGCCTTCGAGGACAGCAGCAGATACACCATCGTCCAGGGCGCTGCCCTGCTGGCCGCCATTCTGGTGGGCACCCTGGCGGGCGGCGATGCCGGGATGGCGGCGGCCATCGGCACCCAGGCGGCGGTTCAACAGCACCAGATCAACTTCACCCGGCAAAATGAGAAGGAGGCGGACCGCATCGGCATCGACATCCTGCATCAGGCGGGCTTCGATCCCCGCGCCATGCCCAGCTTTTTCTCCCGAATGGGCCGGGCCAACAGTGTTTACGCCACCAAGCTGCCCGAGTTTCTTCGCACTCACCCGGTAACCAACGCCCGCATCGCCGACGCCCTGGGAAGGGCCGAATCCTACCCTTATCGCCAGCACAAGGACAGCCTGCGTTATCTGCTCGCCCGCGCCGCGCTGCGGGAACGGGCCTTTACCGACCCGGCCAAGGCCATTCGTCACTTCCGCAGCGTTCTCAAGGAAGGCCGTTACCGCAGCGAAAAGGCAGCCAGGTACGGACTTGCCCTGGCCCTGCACCATGCAAAGCAAAACGAGGAGGCCGCGCGACAAATGCGCACGCTACTTCGTCAGGCACCACGCTCGGTGGAGTTTCTGGTCACCGCCTCTCTCATTGACATGGACCGTGGCCACCGAAAAGCCGCCATAGCACGACTCGAAAAGGGCTATGCAAAGCTTCCGTTCAGTTATCCCCTTGGCGTTACCCTGGCGGCGCTCTATCTGCGAACAGGCCAACCCACCAAGGCGCGCGGCATTCTGCGGGAGCTGTTGGCAAGCCATAAGGAAGAGGCAAGGCT
>JALVUB010000312.1 GCA_027023915.1 Sedimenticola sp. | reverse complement strand
CCATAGAGGCGTCGGGGGTTCAGGCGCCGGTGGGAGGCCGCTGCCGGGTGGTGGCGCCCGGCAGCGAAGTGGAAGCGGAAGTGGTGGGTTTCGCGGAGGATCGCACCTTTCTCATGCCCATCGGCGACAATCGCGGACTGCTGCCCACCGCCCGCGTGGTTCCCGAGTTGAGGCCGTGCGATGCCCGGGTGGGCGACGGCCTTCTTGGCCGCGTCATCGACGCCACCGGACGCCCGCTGGACGGTAAGGGTCCGGTGGATTACAGCGAGCGTCGGCCCCTGTTGGGCACGCCGCTCAATCCCCTGGAACGGTCGCCCATCGACGCCCCGCTGGACGTGGGGGTCGCCGCCATCAATGCGCTGCTCACGGTAGGGCGCGGTCAGCGCGTGGGGCTCTTTGCCGGCAGCGGTGTTGGCAAGAGCGTGTTGCTGGGAATGATGACCCGCTACACGGAAGCGGAAGTGGTGGTGGTCGGCCTCATCGGCGAGCGGGGAAGGGAGGTGAAGGAGTTTGTGGAGCGTACCCTGGGCGATGAAGGGCGCCGGCGCGCCGTGGTGGTGGCCAGTCCCGCGGACAATCCGCCCCTGTTGCGCCTGCACGGCGCATGGCTGGCCACGGCCATTGCCGAATACTACCGCGACCAGGGGCAGCGGGTGCTGTTGCTGATGGACTCGCTTACCCGTTTTGCCCAGGCCCAGCGCGAGATTGCGTTGGCCATTGGCGAACCGCCGGCCACCAAGGGTTATCCGCCGTCGGTGTTTGCACGGCTGCCGCAACTGGTGGAAAGAGCCGGCAATGGCGGCGGGGCGGGCGGCTCCATCACCGCTTTCTACACCGTGCTTGCGGAAGGCGACGACCAGAACGATCCGGTAGTCGATTCGGCCCGAGCCATACTGGACGGCCATGTGGTGTTGTCGCGGGAACTGGCCGAGAGCGGACACTATCCCGCCATCGACATCGAAGCCTCTGTAAGCCGGGTGATGAACGACATCGTCACCCCGGAACATCTGGCGGCGGCGCGCCGCTACCGCAGGCTCCATTCAATCTATGAACGCAACCGGGATCTCATCAGCGTGGGCGCATACCAGCGCGGCACAGATCCATCCATTGACGAAGCCATCGATGCCCATCCGAAATTGATGGCCTTTGCCCAACAGGAACACACCAGGGCCCGCCGTTTCGAAGAAAGCGTGGCCGAACTGCAACAGTTGATGTCGGCCGAAAGGGCTGAGGAGCGCGTGGCATGAAAAAACCTCACTCCTTGAACACAGTGGCCAGGTTGAACCAGGCGCGCGAGCGTCAGGCCCGGCGTGAATTTGCCGAAAGCAGAAAGCACCTGCGGCGTCAGGAGGGACGGCTGGAGGAGCTCAAGGAGTTTCGCCGCCAGTATCTGCAACGGCTGGAGCGGGCCGGAAGCCAGGGCATGGCCATGGGACAACTGAACGAATATCACATTTTTCTTTCACGCCTGGACCAGGCCCTGGGGCAGCAGCGGCGTCTGGTGGAGCAGTGCCGCCTGGTGGTGGAGCAGAGGCGGCAACACTGGCTTTCATGCCGTGTTGATCGCAAAGCGGTGGAAAAACTGGTGGAACGGCGCACCAGGGAACAACGGCGACGGCAAGACCGGGTGGAACAGCAGCAGATGGACGAAAGGGCAGCCGTTTCAGGCAATCTGGCACGTAAATTGTTTGGCACAAGGTCAAGTCCGTTACAACGCAGGAAAGCCCACAGATGATCGACCTTCTGGTTACCAGCACCGTGCCCGAAACTGCCGCGGCAATGGAGAATGCCGCCGGTGGAACGTCTTCCAGCGTCGGAGAGGCTGTCTCCTTCCAGATGCTCATCCAACAAGCCGGAGACAGCCAGACGGCGCTGTTCTCGATAAAGGCTGATGGCCAGGAGGCTGATCTGGAGAAGGTGGTGAAACAAGCGGTTTCAGCTGTATCCGTTACAGAGACGCCTGTCGGGGGAAAGCCCGTTCAGGACACCCGGAATGCGGCCGCCACCGCGCTGTCCGAGAAGACAGGTGAGGATCGGGCGTTGTTGGCCATGCTGGATGGAGAAGTGATTCAGGGTGGCGAGAACCAGACAAAACAATACTTGCCGGTGTCCGGCAAGCCCTTGCCGGAAACGGAGAAGAAAGACGATGCCGGTGCCGGGGATGCGCCGGTCGCCGGGGTGTTTCGGAACGACCCGCCACCGGTGGCGCCAGTGGCGATTTCCGTCTTCCCGCACCAACCCGGGGCACGGTCTGTACCCGTGGACGGGGACGAGCCGCTTTCCGCCGGTAGTCGTCCGTTGTCTCCTGCCGGTGGGCCTGTTATGACCGTCGCGGCCGGAAAAGCGTCCAGGGATGAAAAGATCGGGGCGGGGGAAAGCGTGACAGCACAGGCAAACGGAAGAAGCGACGGGGCCATTCTTCAAAAAGGTTTGGAGCAGGCAGCACGAAACGATGTGGTGCCGCACGCCGTGTCCGCCGACACAAAAACAGCCAAGGGAAAGGATGCCACTGATGACCAGCCGGTGGATGTGAAGACGGTGAACTCGGCATCGCTGAGCCTTGGCACCGACAAGACATCGGGAACCCATCAATTCCATGCCGTCAACGGCACCCAGCCGAAGGGCGGCGAAGGGGCAGTGGCGCAACAGGCCGTGCGCGCGCCTCTCGGTCATGAAGCCTGGCGCAAGGAGATGGCGCACCACCTGATGGATGCCGTGCGGGATGGCCGTCATCAGCTTCAACTGCGCCTCCATCCAGATACCCTGGGCGCCATCGATGTAAATCTGCGCCATGACGGCAACGGTACCCAGGTCCATTTCAGCACAGCCCACTCCCAGGTCAAGGAGGCGCTGGAGGCGGCGTTGCCCCGCCTTCGTGAACTGTTCAACGACAGTGGCATGGCGCTTCTCGATGCATCCGTGTCTCACCACGGCAACCAGAACTCGTCCCGGGGCGAAGGGTTCGGCGGCGGTGGCTTCAATGGTGGCGCTCAAGGAGCCGGGGCCGACGCCGGGGAAGAAGAGACGATGGTGCTCCATATTGGCGGCGAGGCCGGGCGTGACAACCTTGGCCTGGTCGATTACTACGCTTGAAACGGCTGCCCGCCGGAAAATCGCCGCGCGCTTCCCATTGTGGTGACGGCTCTCTGGCATTTTTTCAATCCCTTTTGGTAACCAACTGATTTTGTTGGGTCAAGGTTTGTTTCTCCGTTTGGCACGACTCCTGCTTGGTGTATCTGCGAAACAGCAGCAAGGAGTCGTGCGATGGCAAAGAAAGAAGATCTCGATCTCGATGTTGAAGGCGGCAAGAAGTCTTCCAAGCTGACCCTTATTCTCATCATTCTGGTGGTGGTGCAGTCGCTGGCCATGGGCGGTGCCGCGGCCTGGTATTTCCTGCTCAGGGACAAGTCGGATGATGGCGGCCAACAACAGCGGCAACAGCAGGCAGTCGCTGCGCCAAAGGCAGCCGCCCCCGTGGTGAGGCAGGCGCGGCAGGTTGCGGGTCCGCCGGTCTATATCGAACTCGATCCAGATTTCGTCGTCAGCTTCAAGGATCAACACATGGCCCGCTTCATGCAGCTGAGGGTGAAGCTGATGTCTCATGATCCAGACCTCATGGAGGTGGTGAAGCAGTACAAACCCGTGCTGCGGAACGACTTGCTGCTGCTCTACAGCAGCCTCAAATTCGAGGACGTGGCCTCCCGTGAAGGAAAGGAAAAATTGCTCGCCAAGTCGCTTCAGCAAGTGAACAGAACACTGGCCAGGGAAGCCGGAATGAGTGGCGTGGAGGCGGTTTATTTCACCAGTTTCGTGGTGCAGTAAGACGATGGCAGACAAGAACGTACTGTCCGACGAGGAGATGGATGCCCTGCTCAACGGGGTTGAGGAGGGAAGCGTGGGCGGAGGTGGTTCCGCGCCGCCCCTGGAAGGCGAGGTGATCCCATTCGACTTCAAGGATCAGGAACACCTTTCACGCAACCGCTTCCCGCAGTTGGAGGTCATCAACCAGCGCTTCGTGCGCGGTTATGAGAACAGCCTCTACCGTCTGTTCAAACAGACGGTGGAGATCGAGGCGCAGCCGGTGGAGTTGTGCAAATACGGAGAATACATCGACAGCGTCGAGATCCCATCGGCCATCAACGTGGTGCAGATCCGGCCATTGAAAGGTTCCGCGCTGGTGGTGTTCGACTCGTCCCTGGTGTTCCTGGCCGTGGACACCTTCTTCGGCGGTGACGGTCATCTCAAGAAAGACCCCGACAAGACGGAGTTCACCGTCACCGAGCGCCGCATCGTGCAGATGCTCCTGGAAATGGCCTTCACCAATTTGGCGGAAGCCTGGGAGCCGGTGGCGGAGCTTGGTTTCCACTATCTCAAATCCGAGGTGAACCCCAAGTTCACCACCATTCTCACCGCCTCCGAAGGGGTGGTGGTGAGCCGTTACCAGATCAAGCTGCTTGACGGTGGCGGCATGATGCACCTGGTGTTGCCGCTTGCGTTGCTGGAACCCGTGCGGGAGCAACTGGAGAGCGGCCTGGTGAACAACGGCATGTTGGACGACGCCCAGTGGCAGGCCCGCATGCGGCAGGAACTGCTGAAAGCCGAGGTGGAGGTGAGCAGCAATCTGGTTGAGGTGCCCATGACCCTGGGCGAGGTGCTGCGGTTGTCGCCGGGCGACCTCATTCCCGTGGAACTTTCGGAAAGGGTGGTGGTCCGCGCCGCGGGCGTGCCGCTGCTCCAGGGCGAGTTCGGGGTGGTCAAGGGCAAGAACGGGATCAAGATCGAACAACCCTTGGAGGGCATGGTTCTCCAATTCCAAGCAGGAGGTGAAGGCAAATGAGCGAGCAAGCGGCAGAAGCGGAAATGGCGGAAGAGATGCCCCTTGAGGAGCAGCTTCGGGAAGAGGCCAGAGTACAGGATGACGGAGGGGCCCAGTCGGAGAGTGGCGCGCGGCAACAGGCCACGGCGAAGGAGGCGCAAGCGCCGTTCGACGAGCTTGCCGAGGGCGAGGAGGCGCCGAGGGCCGATCCCAGCCTGGATGTGATTCTCAATATTCCGGTGACGCTCTCCATGGAGGTGGGGCGCACCCGCATGACCATCCGCGAGCTGATGGAGCTCAAGCGCGGATCGGTGGTGAAGTTCGACCGGCTGGCTGGCGAGCCCATGGACGTGCTGGTGAACGGCACTCTGGTGGCCCACGGCGAGGTGGTGGTGGTGAATGACCGCTTCGGTATCCGGCTTACCGACGTGGTGAGCCCGGAGGAGCGGGTCCGGAGGCTGCGCTGATGGGCCGGCTGGCGCTTCCACTGTGCGCGCTGCTGCCGGCCTCGGCGGTTGCCGCCGACAAGGCGACGGCGCCGAGAGTGGATTTCGGCGCCGAGCTGGCGCAGGTGATGGGCGGCCTGGCCCTGGTGCTGGCCCTGGTGCTGCTGTTGGCCTGGCTGGTGCGGCGGGTGCAACACAATCCCTTGGGTGGCGCCCGCAACATGCGTCTGGTGGGGGGCATCGCCCTGGGCTCCAGGGAACGGATTGTGGTGGTGCAGGTTGGCGAGACCCAACTGGTGGTGGGTGTTGCGCCCGGTGTGGTGCGGACCCTTCATGTGCTGGAGAAGCCGCTCCAAGGCGTGATGGACGACGAAAAGGATGAGTCGGGCTTTGGCGCGCGTCTTGCCCGCTTGATGAACGGAGGCGGACAGTGAAACGGCTGGGGTTGCTGGTGCTGCCGTTGCTGCTGGGATACTGTCAGACAGCACTGGCTCAAAACGGGCTGGCGGCGGTGACCGTCACTCCCGCCGCCAATGGTGGTCAGACCTACAGCGTCACCATCCAGGTGTTGTTGCTGATGACGGTGCTCGGCCTGCTGCCGGCGGCTCTCATCATGATGACCTCCTTCACCCGCATCATCGTGGTGCTGGCCATACTGCGTCAGGCGCTGGGCACGGCCCAGACCCCCTCCAACCAGATTCTGCTGGGGCTGGCGCTCTTTCTCTCACTGTTCATCATGGCGCCGGTGTTGCAGCAGTCCTATGACAACGGCGTCAAGCCCTATCTGGATGACAAGATCGATGCCGAAACCGCCTTGAGCCGGGCCGGTCAGCCGTTCCGCGAATTCATGCTGAACCAGACGCGGGAAGAGGATCTGCTCATGTTCACCCGCATCTCCGGGAGGGACGGACTGCCTTCCCGCGATCAGGTGCCTTTTTCGCTGTTGCTGCCTGCATTCGTCACCAGTGAGCTGAAGACCGCCTTCCAGATCGGCTTTCTCATCTTTCTGCCTTTTCTGGTCATCGACCTTGTGGTGGCCAGCGTGCTCATGGCCATGGGCATGATGATGCTTTCGCCAATGATTATCTCGCTGCCGTTCAAGCTGATGCTGTTCGTGCTGGTGGACGGCTGGTCTCTCATCATGGGCACGCTGGCATCCAGTTTCTACCGCTGAGGAGGGGGCATGACACCGGAAACGGTTCTCGAAGTGGGCAAGAACGCTCTTACGGTGACCACGCTGCTGGCCGTGCCCCTGCTTCTCAGCGCCCTTGCCGTGGGTCTGCTCATCGGCATATTGCAGGCGGCCACACAGATTCAGGAGATGACGCTGAGCTTCATTCCCAAGCTCATCGTCCTGGTGCTGGCGCTGGTGGTGGCCGGCTCCTGGATGTTGGGCGTGCTCACTGATTTCACCGTGGGCCTGTTTCAGGCCATACCGGACTTCATTGGGAGTTGACCGCCATGTTGCAGCTCACCGGAAAGGAGCTGATGCAACTGGTGGCCAGTTTCATCTGGCCCTTCTTGCGGGTTTCCGCGCTTTTTTTCTCCGCGCCCGTTTTCGGTACCCGCGGCCTGCCGGTGCGTGCCCGGCTGCTGATGGCTGCCGTAGTCACCGCTGTGCTTGTTCCGGTGCTGCCGCCGCTGCCCGATGTGAAGGTGTTCAGCGGGGAAGGGGTGTTGGTGGCGGTTCATCAACTGCTGGCGGGAGTGGCCATGGGATTCATCCTGCAACTGGTGTTCGCGGTTTTCGTGGTGGCCGGGCAGGGGATCGCCATGGGCATGGGACTGGGTTTCGCCTCGGTGGTTGACCCGCAGAACGGCGTTCAGGTGCCCGTGGTGAGCCAGGCGTTCGTGATTCTGGTGACGCTCATTTTTCTGGCGCTCAACGGTCACCTGCTGCTGATTCAGCTTCTGGCAGACAGTTTCCGGCTGTTGCCGGTGGGGTTGGCGGGCATGGGGCCGGAGCAGTGGTGGAAGGTGGCCGCCTGGGGCAGTTACATGTTTGCCGGTGGTCTGCTGGTGGCCCTGCCGGCGGTCACCGGATTGCTGTTGGTGAACATCGCCTTCGGTGTCACCGCCCGCGCCGCGCCCCAGCTCAACATCTTTGCGGTGGGCTTCCCGCTGATGATCCTGGGTGGTTTTCTTTTGATTCTGCTGGTGCTGCCCGGGCTGGGCGACCAGTTCGGACGCATGATGCTGGACGCCTTCAGCCTGATGCGCAATCTGCTGGTGAGTTGAAATGGCCGAAAACCAGAGCGCGGAAGAACGTACCGAGAAACCGACTCCAAAGCGGCTGAAGGAGGCGCGTGAAAAGGGTCAGGTTCCCCGTTCGCGGGAGCTGACCACGCTGCTGATGCTGCTTGCCTCAGCCGGTACTCTGCTGCTGGTGGGAGATGGCATGATCGGACGCCTGGCCTTGCTCATGCGCCAGGGTTTCAGCCTGGAGCGGGCGACGCTGATGGACGAACGGCTGGTGCCGGCGCTTTTCGCCCATCTGATGGGCCACGGCATTCTTTTGATGGCACCGCTGCTGGCGGTGCTCACGGTGGTCGCCTTTCTGGCACCTCTTTCACTGGGTGGTTGGACCTTCAGCGCCAAGGCGGTGGCCTTCAAGCTCGAAAAGCTCGATCCAGTGAAGGGTCTGGGTCGCATCTTTTCTTCCAAGGGGCTGATGGAACTGGGCAAGACCCTGGCCAAGTTTGCCCTGGTGGTGGCGGCCTCCGGCGCTGTTTTCTGGTCCCATCTCGATCAGCTCTTGCTGCTTGACCGCGAGCCGCTCCGCCAGGCCCTGGCTCACGCCGGCACGCTCTGTCTGTGGACCTTCCTGCTCATCTCCGCGGTACTGCTGTTGGTGGCGGCGGTGGATGTGCCCTTCCAGCTCTGGCAGCACAACAAGCAGTTGAAGATGACCCTCAAGGAGGTGCGCGACGAGCAGAAAGAGACCGAGGGTAGCCCTGAAGTTCGCGGTCGCATCCGTTCCATTCAGCGTGAGATGGCGCGCAAGCGGATGATGGACGCGGTGCCAACCGCCGATGTGGTGGTCACCAACCCCACTCACTATGCGGTGGCGCTGAAATATGACCGTGACGGCGACGCCGCGCCCAAGGTGGTGGCCAAGGGCGCCGATCTGGTGGCGCAACAGATCCGCTCCATCGCCCAGGCCGCCGGCGTGGCGGTGGTGTCGGCGCCGCCCCTGGCCCGCGCCCTGCATGCCCTGGTCGAGATCGACCAGGAGATTCCCGCCGAACTCTATCTGGCCGTGGCCCACGTGCTGGCCTACGTCTATCAACTCGACGCCGCCCGTCGCAGCGGCGCCAAGCCGCCGCCTCCGCCCACCGATCTGCCGGTGCCGGAGGCGTTTCGCAACCCCGGCGCCCCTGGTGACGGCGTGAACTGAAGGAGAAACTGATGGAAAAGGTCGATTTCAAGGCGGTGGCGGGCGGCGTGCAGCGCCTGGGACTGGGCACGCCACTGATGCTGGTGATGATGCTGGGGATGATGGTGTTGCCATTGCCGCCCATGGCGCTGGACACCCTTTTCACCTTCAACATCGCCATCTCCCTCATCGTGCTGCTGGTGGTGCTCTACACCAGGCGGCCTCTCGATTTCGCCGTCTTTCCCACGGTACTGCTGGTGGCCACCCTGCTGCGGCTGGCCCTCAATGTCGCCTCCACCCGCGTGGTGCTTCTGGAAGGCCACAACGGCACCGACGCCGCCGGGCGCGTCATCCAGGCCTTCGGTGAGTTCGTGGTGGGAGGCAACTATGCGGTGGGCTTCATCATCTTCGCCATCATCACCATCATCAACTTCGTGGTGGTGACCAAGGGTGCGGGACGGGTCTCCGAGGTGAGCGCCCGTTTCACCCTGGACGCCATGCCCGGCAAGCAGATGGCGGTGGACGCCGACCTCAATGCCGGGCTCATCAGCCAGGACGAGGCCAGAAAGCGCAGGGAAGAGATCGCCAGCGAGGCCGATTTCTACGGCTCCATGGACGGCGCCAGCAAATTCGTGCGCGGCGATGCCGTCGCCGGCATTCTCATCCTCCTGATAAACGTCATTGGCGGCCTTTTCGTGGGCATGGTGCAGCACGGGCTGGACTTCTCCCAGGCGGCCCACAACTACACCCTGCTCACCATAGGCGATGGACTGGTGGCGCAGGTGCCGTCGCTGGTGCTCTCCACCGCCGCCGCCATCATCGTCACCCGGGCCACCGCGCCGCGGGAGATGGGCGAACAGATCGTCAGCCAGCTTCTGGCCAGTCCAAAGGCCCTGTTCGTGGCTGCCGCCATTCTGGGTGTGCTCGGCACCATCCCCGGAATGCCCAATCTGGTGTTTCTGCTGCTGGCCTCGCTGCTGGCCGGCGGCGGCTGGATTCTGCATCGGCGAGGGCAGGCGGAAGAAGAGGCCGGCGGCGAGGAAGAAGAGGCCCCGGAACAGCCGGAGAGCGAGAAGGAGCTGAGCTGGGAGGAGGTGGCCCAGCTCGACACCCTGGGGCTGGAGGTGGGCTACCGCCTTATTCCCCTTTTGGATCGCGCCCAGGGCGGGCAGCTTCTGGGGCGGATCAAGGGGATCAGGCGCAAGCTCTCCAAGGAGCTGGGTTTTCTGGTGCCGCCGGTGCATATCCGCGACAACCTGGAGCTGTCGCCAACCGCTTACCGCATCACCCTGCGGGGCGTGCCCATTGGCCAGGCGGAGATTCATCCCGATCAGGAGCTGGCCATCAACCCCGGCCAGGTGTACGGCGAGCTGAAGGGGGTGGAGACCCGCGATCCCGCCTTCGGCCTGGAGGCGGTGTGGATAGATCCCGCCCATCGTGACGAGGCCCAGGCCCTGGGTTACACGGTGGTGGATGCCGCCACCGTCATCGCCACCCACATGAGTCATCTGTTGCAGCAGCACGCCGCCGACCTGCTGGGCTATGAAGAGGTTCAGCAGCTTCTCGACCTGCTGGGCAAAAGCTCGCCCAAGCTGGTGGAGGATCTGGTGCCCAACACGCTGCCCATGGGAACGGTGCTGCGGGTGCTGCAAAACCTGCTGGCGGAGGGCATTCCCATCAGGGACATGCGCACTATCGCGGAAACTTTGGCGGAGGCAGGCCGAGAAAGCCAGAATGCCGACACTTTGACGTCGGTGGTACGGCGGGCGCTATCGAGGCAAATTTACCAGCATATCAATGGGATGAATGAAGAACTTGATGTAATTACTCTTGACCCTGAGTTGGAACAGATATTGCTTCAATCTGTGCAAGGAGATGAAGGCGGCATCGAGCCGGGCATCGTGGACAGGCTGATGGAAGACATGAAACATCTGGCGCAACGGGAAGAGATGGCGGGTCGCACGCCGGTGCTGTTGGTAAGCCCCGGCATCCGCGCCCTCCTTTCACGCCTGCTGCGCAGCGCCATTCCCAGTCTCCATGTGCTGGCCTATGACGAGGTGCCCGACAACCGGCGGGTGAAGGTTGTCTCCGCCGCGGGTGGCCGCCTGGAGCAGGCCGTATAAGGAGGGCGTCAGCCGATGAAGATGAAACGTTATTTCGCCCCGGACATGAGGCAAGCCATCCGCATGGTGCGCGAGGACCAGGGGCCCGATGCGGTGATCCTTTCCAACCGGCGGGTGGAAAACGGCGTGGAGATCATCGCCGCCGTGGATTACGACCAGTCCCTGGTAAGCCGCGCCCTGGGCGCTTCCAAGGGGCAAGGGAGCGGGGCCGGCAAGCCGAAGGCCGCTGTCTCCCGGCCCGCTTCGGGTGGGGAACAGGCGCTTTTTGCCGAAGCAGGCCAAGCCGGTAATCTCAAACGCATCGAGCGCGAGATTCATGCGCTGAAAGAGATTCTCGAGTCACCCATGCTGCAATTTGGGTGGGGCGAACTGCAAAGGGTCCAGCCCATGCGTGCCCGCCTGCTCAAGCAACTGCGTCAGCTCGGGCTGCTGCCGGGTCTGGCGCGGGAGGTGGCCGATCAGGCGCTTGCCGGCGACGCCGGAGGCGATGTCTGGCGTCAGGCCCTGGAGTGGCTGGCGGCAAGGTTGCCCATTGCCGAAGACGATCTGATGGACAAGGGCGGCATCGTGGCCCTGGTGGGGCCCACCGGGGTGGGCAAGACCACCACCGTGGCCAAGCTCGCGGCCCGCTTCGCCCTGCGTCACGGACGCCGCCATGTGGCCCTCGTGACCACAGACAGCTACCGCATTGGCGCGCATGAGCAGTTACGCACCTACGGGCGCATTCTGGGAATTCCGGTGCAGACCGCCGCCGACCGCGACGAGCTTCAGGCGGTGCTCAACCATGCGCGGGATCGCAAGCTGGTGCTCATCGACACCGCTGGGGTGAGCCAGCGTGACCTCAAACTGATGGAACGCCTCTCCACCCTCAACCAGCAGGAGCAGCGCATCCGCAACTATCTGGTGCTTTCCGCCACTGCTCAGACCAGCGCCCAGCACGAAGTGATCCGCGCCTTTCGCAAGGCCGGCCTTTACCGCTGCATTCTCACCAAGATCGACGAGGCGGGCAGTCTCGGCGGGCTGCTGTCGGTATTGGTGGAGCATCAGTTGCCGGCGGCCTATGTGGGCGACGGCCAGCGGGTGCCGGACGATCTCCACCCCGCCCGGGCGGAAAAGCTGGTGCAACACGCGGTGACCCTGATGCGGGAGATGGAGGAGACCATGGACGAGGAGAGATTGGCATTCGATTTTGGAGGGCTGTTGGCAAATGCTCGCGCATGAAGCAACTGTGGATCAGGCAATGGGACTGCGGCGCATGAGCGCGCCCAAGCCGGTAAAGGTGGTGGCGGTCTCCGGTGGCAAGGGGGGCGTCGGCAAGACCAACGTATCGGTGAATCTGGCGGTGGCCCTGGACGGCATGGGGCGCAAGGTGGTGCTGCTGGACGCCGATTTCGGTCTCGCCAACGTGGATGTGGTGCTGGGGCTCAGCCCTGAATACGACCTTTCCCATCTTATCAACGGAGAGCGTACCCTCGAAGAGATCATGGTGGAGGGGCCGGGGGAGCTGCGTATCGTGCCGGCCTCTTCGGGGATCGGCCGCATGGCCGCCCTCACGCCGGCGGAACACGCCGGGGTGATTCGCGCCTTCAGCGAGTTGAACAGTGACCTGGATCTTCTGATTGTCGATACGGCGGCCGGTATCTCGGATGGCGTTGTGAGCTTTTGCCGGGCTTCACAGGAGGTGATCGTGGTGGTGTGCGACGAGCCCGCATCCATCACCGATGCTTACGCCTTCATGAAAGTGATGCATCGTGAATACGGTGTATCCCGTTTTCACGTGTTGGCCAACATGGCCCATTCGGTTCGGGAGGGGCATGAACTCTTTTTGAAGCTGGCGCGCGCCGCCGAGCGCTTTCTTGACGTTACCCCTTCCTATCTTGGCGCTGTCCCCCATGACGAACGGCTGCGCCAGGCGGTACAGAAACAGCAGGCGGTGGTTACCGCCTATCCCAGCAGTCCCTCGGCCCTGGCGCTGAAGAAGATCGCGCGCAGCATCGACGAATGGCCGCGGCCCACTCATGCCGGCGGACAACTGGAATTCTTTGTGGAACGCCTTATCGAGGCGGAACGGGAACTGGCGGGAGAAAGGTCATGAACCTGGCGGCTAGGTACAGCGTGGCGGAGCAGGTCGATCACGATCAACTGGTGGAAAAGCATCTGCCTCTGGTCAAGCGGGTGGCCTACCACCTGCTGGGACGCATGCCTTCCAGCGTGCAACTCGAGGACCTGGTGCAGGCAGGGCTGGTGGGCCTGCTGGAGGCCATCAACAACTACGACAGCAGCAAGGGGGCCAGTTTTGAAACCTACGCCAGAATCCGCATTCAGGGCGCCATGATCGACGAGGTGCGCAAGGGTGACTGGACGCCGAGATCGGTTTACCGCAAGGCCCGCCAACTGGCGGAGGCGGTGCGCGCGGTGGAGAGTCGCGAAGGGCGGGAGGCGCAGCCCGAGGAGGTGGCCCAGGAGCTGGGCGTGAGCATGGACGAGTACAGCGCCATTCTGCGGGACACCACCGGTTGTCACGTGCTCAGCTTCGATGAACTCAATGGCGATGCCTGGAATTCGGACACCACCTCCGAAGGGATTGATCGTGGGCCCCTGCGGGATCTGCAACAGGAATGTTTCCAGCAGGCGCTGGCCGAGGCCATCGCCAATCTGCCGGAGCGGGAGCGGCTGGTGATGTCGCTCTATTACGATGACGAATTCAACCTGCGCGAGATCGGCGAGATTCTGGGAGTGAGCGAGGCGCGTATCTGCCAGATCCACGGTCAGGCCCTCAACAGGCTGCGGGCGCGGATGCAGGACTGGATGGATGGAGGCTAGTTTTCCATGGCGCCGCCGGACAACCGCATCGACAGGCTGCTGCCGGTATGGCCGACAGCGCCGTTGAAGGCGTTCCGGGGCGCCGATCGCCAGGGCGCGCCGTCCGCTGCGTCGGACAATGAAGAGAAGAAAAAACAGCAGCGCGGCAGTGGGCGCGCGCCCTCCGGTGAAGAGAAGGGTGATTTGGATGAAGAAGGACACATCGATGTCTATGCATAACAGCGGGCAGAAGGAGGCGGCTGACCTGGCCGCCCGGCTTGCGGCGCTGGAAAAGGCCGCCGCCGCTTTGGAGGAGTCTCCGGTAAAAGCCTGGGCCAGGAGCGATTTTGCCTCTCTTCTCGACGAAGAGATGGAAGACAACCTGGACCTGGCAGAACAAAAAAAGGCCCTGGCCGAAAGCGTCAGGGATCTTAACATCAGCGATGTGATCTCCCAGATAAAGGACGAAGGCCCGGCGGGCGGGGAGGCGGAACCCGCCGATGACGTGGTGGAGCTGAGTTCCGCCGCCACGGCCCAGCCGGAAGAACAGCCGGAAAAAGCGAACGAAGCCGAAGCGCCTGCCGGGACGGTTCCCCCACAGGGCCCGTTCGGGAGATCCCAGGCCGCGCTTCAACTGGCCATCAGCCTGATCCTGGTGGTGGCGCTGGTGGGGCTTGGACTGGTCTCTTACGGCCAGGTCCGGCAGCAGCAACAGCTTGGGAACAGCCTTCAGGTTTCCCGCCAGGCGCTTACGGCGCTGAACCGGGAGATCGATGCTCTGAAAGAACAGACAGGCCGGTTGGCCAGTGCCCGTGCGGAAACAGCGGACCAAAAGAGCGTTTCCAGCCGTTCGAATGACGACGAACAGCAGTTGCGGCAGCAGTTGGCCTATACCAATCTGCTCTTGGCTGCTTTGCTTGCCGACCGGCCGGTGATGGAAAAAGGGAAAAAAGCCGATTCGGAAAAGCCTAAAAAGCCACTTTCAGCCGCTGGCCCGACCGCTTCAAAAGGGCGTTGGATGGTGGTGTTGCGCTCCTCCCGCGATGCCCGACAGGCGGAAAGGATGCGCCAGGAGCTGGCCGGACAGGTGGAAGGGGTGGCGATCAAAAAGGCCCATTCCAGGGGGCGTCCCATCTATTTCCTCATGGTTCCCGGCTTCGCCAATAAAAAAACGGCCCTGGATTACCGCAACCAGATGCTCAAAAAGGGCTTCAAGGGCGCCTGGGTCGGTCGCAGGTGAAGGTCGGGTTTCTTCAGTGCCCAGCGTAGAGTTCGGCCACTTCCGCCGAATGGCATTCCAGGATGCGGTTTCGCCGTAGCTTGAGCGTGGGGGTGAGCAGGCCGTTTTCCGGCGTCATGGGCTCGTTCAGAATGGCTACCCTGTGGATCTGGGCATAGCCCGGGAAGGCGGTGGTGCGGGCCTGAACCCGTTCCTGAACCAGCTGCATGAGTCGTGAATCCTTCAGACT
>JALVUB010000311.1 GCA_027023915.1 Sedimenticola sp. | reverse complement strand
GGTTGCAACAGCGTTGAAATTACCGACAGCAGCGTGGTTTTTCCGCACCCGGAAGGGCCGACGATCATCATCACCTCGCCGCGCGTGACCGCCAGATCCACGCCGCGCAGGGCCATGACACCGGCCTCGCCCTCGCCGTAGCGCTTGGTGACGGCTTGGCAGTGAACCGCGATATCGTCCGTTTTCAAGGCGTCAGGCGCCATCGCTTGTTCCATTCAGTGCGGCCAGTATCGCCTCGCGCGCCTCCCGGGCCAGGCCGCGCCGGTCTTTTCCTTCAGGGTCGATGGGATCACAGAAATAAAGCTCCACTTCGCTCCCGTCGCGCGCCAGCAGGTGGAAAAGGATGCCGAGAAAGGTGCGGTCCAGGCTGTAGATCACCGTGTCATCCGGCTGGCCGTGGCGGCGGTAGCGCAGGGCCACCGGTAGCACGGGGGTCTGGGTGTCGATGGCGGCGGCGAAGAGGCGGGGAAAGAAGCGCCGGACTTCGCGCCCGTCGCCGATGCGGCCTTCGGGAAAGATGGCGAACTGCCGGTTTTCCCGCAGCCGCTGGCCGATGGCCGCCGCCACCTCGGAGGCCTCGCCTTTGCCGCGGCGGATGAAAATGGTGCCGGAAGCATGCGCGAACCAGCCCACCACCGGCCAGTAACGAATGCTCTGTTTGGAAAGAAAAGCGGCGTGACTGCAAGCGCTGATGGCTGGAATGTCGAGCCAGGAGAGGTGGTTGGCGACGATGAGCACCGGCCCGTCCGGTGGCTCGCCGTGACAGTGGATCTGTATTCCCAGGATTTCAAGCAGCTTGCGCGACCAGTCGGAGATGATCTGGGGATCGGGCCTGTTGCCCAGGGAAAGGCTGATCCAGCCGCCGCGCAGGGTGTGCGCCAGCAGTCGCGAAAAGCGCCAGATAAAACGGATGAGGCTCATGAATGCTGGCACAGGTATTCGTACATGACGATGGAGGCGGCAATGCTTACATTGAGGCTTTCCACCTCGCCGACCTGGGGAATGTGCAGCGTCTGCATCTGTGGCCAGTCGTTCAGATCGAAACTGAAGCCGTGCTCCTCATGACCCAGGATGAAGGCACTGCGTTTGGGCAGGGTGGCGGCGGGCAGCGCCTGGCTGTGGCGTTCCGGCGTCAGGGCAAAGAGGGTGTAACCCTGCTCCAACAGGCCGTTGAAGGCCGCCGCAAGATCGTCGTGGAAGCGGGCCGGCACCTTGCGGAAAGCGCCCTTGGCCGGCGCGGGGTCGAAGGGGCCGATGTTCACCAGATGGATTTCGCGGGCGCCGAATGCCTCGGCGCTGCGGAAGATCTTGGGCACATTGAAGCTGGCCTTGAGGTGATCCAAAACCAGCACGAAGTCGTGGATGCCCGGCCTGGCCAGCAGGTTGCGCTGACGTTGCTTGGTATAGTTGCGCAGCAATATCTCCTGCCGCCGCTTGCGTTTTTGCCGGGTTGACAAATGTTCCAGTGAGTCCGGTTCCATACTGGTAAAATTAATGTTTTGCAGCCTTTCATTCTAACCCATGCCTTTTTCCGACGAGCAGCCAGGCTATCCATTGCTGGAGCAGGTGGACTATCCTGACGACCTGCGCCGGCTGCCGCTGGAAAAGCTGCCCCGGCTCGCACGTGAGCTGAGGGCCTACCTGGTGGAAACGGTCTCGCGCACCGGCGGGCACCTGGCGGCCGGTTTGGGCGTGGTGGAGCTGACCATCGCCCTCCATTATGTTTTTGACACCCCGAGGGATCGTCTCATCTGGGACGTGGGCCACCAAGCCTATCCTCACAAAATTCTCACTGGCCGGCGAGAACGCATGGCCAGCCTGCGCCGGAAAGGTGGGCTCTCCGGCTTTTTGCGTTGTGACGAGTCGGAATACGACGCTTTCGGCGCCGGTCACTCCAGCACCTCCATCGGTGCCGCCCTGGGCATGGCGGTGGCGGCGCGGCTGGAAGGCATCCGGCGCGAGCACATTGCCGTCATCGGTGACGGCGCCCTTTCCGCCGGCATGGCTTTCGAGGCCCTCAACCACGCCGGCGCGCTGGACATGGATCTGCTGGTGGTGCTCAACGACAACGACATGTCCATCTCGCGTCCTGTGGGAGCGGTGAGCAACTACCTGGCGAGGGTGCTCTCCAGCCGTTTCTACAACCGTGTGCGCGAAGGGAGTAAACAGGTGTTTGGCATGGTTCCGGGTGTGCGTGACCTCATGGACCGTTGGGAAGAGCATATGAAAGGCATGTTGATGCCGGGCACCCTGTTCGAGGAGTTGGGTTTCAACTACATCGGTCCTATTGACGGCCACGATCTGCAGATGCTGGTGCAGACCCTGCAAAACATGAAAGAGATGGACGGCCCCCGCTTCCTGCACGTGGTGACGCGCAAGGGCAAGGGGTTTGGGCCGGCCGAGAGCGATCCCTGCTTCTATCACGGGGTCAGACCCTTCGATCCGGAAACGGGAGAGCAGCAGGGCGGTGGCGGCGGTCGCACCTATACCAGCGTCTTTTCAGATTGGGTATGTGACGCGGCAGCGGCGGATGCCCGGCTGGTGGCCATCACCCCCGCCATGTGCGAAGGCTCCGGCCTGGTACGCTTCGCCAAGGAGTATCCCGACCGCTATTTTGACGTTGGCATCGCCGAGCAGCACGCGGTGACCTTGGCCGCGGGCATGGCCTGCGACGGACTCAAGCCGGTGGTGGCCATCTATTCCACCTTCCTGCAGCGGGCCTACGATCAGCTCATTCACGATGTGGCCTTGCAGAACCTGGATGTCACCTTCGCCGTGGACCGCGCCGGCCTGGTGGGCGGCGACGGCCCCACCCACGCCGGCGCCTACGACCTGAGCTACGCCCGCTGCATTCCCAACCTGGCGGTGCTGGCGCCGGCGGACGAAGCCGAGTGTCGGGCAATGCTGCAAACCGCCTGGGTGCACGAGGGGCCGGCCCTGGTGCGCTACCCCCGCGGCACCGGTCCCGGCGTGGCGCCGTCCGAAGGGTTGGAGGAGCTTCCCTGGGGCAAGGGCGAGATCCGCCGCCGGGGGCGGGCGGTGGCGTTGCTCTGTTTCGGCAGCCTCTTGTCGCTGGGTGGCGAGGTGGCGGAAGAACTGGACGCCACCCTGGTCAACATGCGCTTCATCAAGCCCCTGGACGAGGGGCTGGTGCGGGAGCTGGCGGCTGCCCACCGGCTGCTGGTGACGCTGGAGGAGAACGCCCTTATGGGGGGCGCCGGCTCGGCGGTGGCCGAGCTGGTGAATGCCGAAGGGCTGGAGGTTTCCCTCCTCCAGTTCGGCCTGCCCGATGATTACATCGAGCAAGGCACCCAGGCCGAGCAACTGGAAGAGGCGGGGCTCACCCGCGAGCGGCTGCTCGATGCCATCCGCCGTCGTCTCTCTCGGTAGGTCGGGCTTCAGC
>JALVUB010000310.1 GCA_027023915.1 Sedimenticola sp. | reverse complement strand
GGGCGAGCCGCTGTGGCGGATCATATCCACCAGCACGCCACGCCCGTCAACAACATAGATCACCGAAGTGTGATCGATGGCATAGCCGAACCTGGAGCCCTTCATTTCCACCTTGCGGAAATAGGCGCCGTAGCGGCTGGCGATCTCTTTCAACCTGTTCAACGGGCCGGTCAGGCCGATCATGCCGGGGTAAAAATAACGCGCGTAGGCGGCGATCTTTTCCGGCGGGTCACGCTCGGGATCGACACTTACGAAAACCGGCTGAATACGCGCCAGCTCCTCCGGCGACAGCCGCTTCAAGGCCGCCGCCAGCGCCCCCAGGGTGGTGGGACAGACATCGGGGCAGGAGGTGTAGCCAAAATAGATCAGCACCAGCTTGCCGCGAAAATCGGAGAGGGAGACCGGCCCGTCCACCGACCGCAAGGTGAAATCGCCACCCATGCCGGGGAAAGGCGCCTCCGGCGCCATGGGACGCAACAGCAGCCAGGCGGCGCCGGCAACCAGCGCCAGTACCGGCAACCACCAGATCCGCTTCATCAGTGAGCCATCTTCATGGGCATCTGCTGCCGCATGCCGCCCTGCATCATCATGTCGAAACGGCGCACTTCCGCCTCGATGGTCATACGGCTGCCATCCTCGAATATCAGGGTGACGGGCACCTTGTCACCCGCCTTGAACGTCCTTTTGATGCGCATCAGCATCAGATGCAGGCCACCGGGCTTCAGCTCGGTCCGTCCACCGGCGGGCACCTTCATCTCCCTCACCGGACGCATGCGCATGACGCCCTTGTCGTTAATGTGGGTGTGCAGTTCCACCGAGCCGACCAGCGGCGACCTGGCGGCGATCAGGCTGTGGTCCACCCTGCCCCGGTTCACCAGGGTAAGGAATCCCGCGCTGGTGTTCATGTTGGGCGGCATCTCTCGCACCCAGGGATCGTCCACCTGAATGTCATCCACCGCGCGCCCGGCAAGAGCGGGGGTCGTCAGCAGCACCAGCACCAGGGTTGCAACGATTTTGTTCATAATCCTCTCCGGTTGTTTCAACATAACTGGAATGGTACAACGGAGCCGCCTCAACCCCACCCAGACAAAAATCAATTCCGGCGGCTTTTTTCCATGGTTGCGCCATATCGCCCAGGTTGTTGCAAAACGACAACAGACAAACCAGGCCGGCATTCAGACTTCGCACGCCGTCTGCTGACCTGGTTCCGGCGCCATGGCCGCCACCAGCTCCCCTGGCAGACAGATCCCACCCCCTACCGCGTCTGGATCTCCGAAATCATGCTCCAACAGACCCAGGTGGCCACCGTGATTCCCTACTATCAGCGGTTTCTCGACGCTTTTCCCAGCGTGGAACAGCTTGCCCAGGCGCCGGAAGACCAGGTGCTGCGCCACTGGGCCGGGCTGGGCTACTACGCCAGGGCACGAAACCTCCACCGCGCCGCGCGCCAGATAGTGGAACACCACCAGGGCCGCTTTCCCGAAACGCTGGAAGAGGTGATGGCGCTGCCCGGCATAGGCCGTTCCACCGCCGGCGCCATTCTCTCCCTGGCTTTGGGGCAGCGCCACCCCATTCTCGACGGCAATGTGAAACGGGTGCTGGCGCGCCATTTCGCCATCGACGGCTGGCCAGGCCGGACGGAAGTGGCAAGGCGCCTCTGGGCGCTGAGCGACGAACTCACCCCGCAACAACAGGTTGCCGACTACAACCAGGCGATGATGGATCTCGGCGCCACTGTCTGCCTGCGCCGCAACCCCCTGTGCGACCGCTGCCCCGTGGCGCAAAGCTGCGCCGCCCACGCCGCCGGCAGGGAACACCACTACCCGACGCCCAAGCCGCGCCGCGCCCTGCCCGAGCGATCGTTGCAACTGGTGGTGCTGCAAGACAAAAATGGGCGCATACTGCTGGAAAAGCGCCCCCCGGCGGGCATCTGGGGCGGCTTGTGGAGCCTGCCGGAACTGGCGCTGAAGGAAGACGCCCTCGACTGGTGCCGGCGGAAGCTCGGCCTGCACGCCAGGGCGACAACGGAGCTGCCCCGCCGCCGCCACGATTTCACCCACTTCCGGCTGTGGCTCCATCCCCGGCTCTTATTGGCGGAAAAGCCCGCGGAGATGGTGCTGGATGGGGATCGATGGGTCTGGTATAACCCAAAACAGCAGGATCGCGGCCTTGCCGCCCCGGTGGCGGCCCTGTTGAAAGAGATTCAAACCGGAGAGTCTTAAAATGCACCGAACCGTCCACTGCGTGCTGTTGAAACGGGAGGCCGAGGGGCTGGATCGCATCCCTTACCCAGGCGAGCTGGGTCAACGCATCTTCGATAACGTTTCCAAGGAGGCGTGGCAGGCCTGGCTCAAGCATCAGACCATGCTCATCAACGAATACCGCCTCAGCCCCATGAAACCCAAGGACCGGCAGTTTCTCGAACAGCAGATGGAAAAGTTCTTTTTCGGTGGCGGCGCCGAACCCCCACCGGACTACCGCCCGGAATAACCGCAACTTTTCCTTGACGCGAAGACGCGCGGCGGCTTAAATATGCCGCCTTGCCGACACTCAAGCCCAGGTAGCTCAGTCGGTAGAGCAGAGGACTGAAAATCCTCGTGTCGGTGGTTCGATTCCGCCCCTGGGCACCATTCAAAATCAATCACTTGCAAGACTTCGCACCCTGACAGGTTCAGGGCGTTTTTGCGTTTAGGATGCGCTCAGGAAGCGCTAGCGCTCTATTTCGATCATTGTTAATCACTGGTTCTTGATCTGAATCAAGCGCTCCAGCGCCACCACCTGCTCTTCCACCACCAGCACCCCGGCACCAGGCACAAAAAAACCGGCGCGGTGGCCGGTGGTGGGGATGGTGCCAAGGGCGGCGTCTTCGCTAATGAGGGCGATCAGGTCGCGGGTTTTCATGGGGGGCTGGTGGCGCGGATACCTTGCCGTAATCTTGCCCTTCTCATGGGGTTGGCTTGTTGCTTCAACCTCCCCGGAACCTCCCCTTGCTCATGGGGTTTATTTGATTCCTTGGTTGGGGATTCCATAGCGGAACCTTAGCGGCTTCAAGGGGTGCGCTTCTTGCGCTTGGGGCAGCAGCCATTCAGGGCGGCGCGGGCCTTGCCTTCCGGCGTCTTGGGGCCGGTGGATAGTCCGCCATGCAGGCGGCAGCGGCCATTCCAGTAGATGTCACGGCGCTTGCAGGGCGTGCCTTTCCGGGTTTTGGCTCCGCAATATTCGGGCAGGTCTTCAATTCGGTTGTAACGCATTTTCAACCTCTATTGTTTCAATCAAACAGTGGGTTTTCTACGGTTTGGGAGGCGCTCAGAAGGCGATCTCGTCTTCAAATTCGGGCGCGGCTTCGGGTTGGGGCTTGGGGCTGGCCTTGCGGCGGCCACCACCAGGGCGGACGGTGCGGGCGCTCACCAGGCTATCGGCAAGTAGTTCCCAGTTG
>JALVUB010000309.1 GCA_027023915.1 Sedimenticola sp. | reverse complement strand
CCACGACGCGGCAGGCTGAAGAGCTTCAGCGCCGGCCAGGCGGCATCGAGCCGCTGCATCAGCGCCATCAGTTCGTTTTCCGAAACGCCGGGCACCTTCAGCGAACGCACCGCCACCGCCTCGCCGTCGGCGTAGCGGTTTTCCAGCACCCAGGCCGCCATGGGGTGGGCCATGTCGGGAAAGCCGGGCAGAAAGTGGTGTTCGCGGATGGAGAAGCCGGGCACCTGATTGACCGGGTTGGGTATCAGCTCAGCCCCTTCGGGCAGATCGGCCATGCGCACCCGGTGGGGCCGCGCCTGCTCCCCAAAACGACCTTCGATGAGGGCTTCGGCTTCGGCATGGCGCTTCAAGGGCACGCCCGCGGCCCTGGCGGCGCACTGGCGGGTGTGATCGTCCGGCGTGGCGCCGATGCCGCCGCAGGAGAAAACCGGCAAGCCCTCCTCCATGGTCTGGCGCAAGCGGGCGGTGAGCAGTTCAGGTTCATCGGGCAGCACTTGCAGCCAATGAAGCGAGTGGCCGTGACTCGCCAGCAGCCCGCGAAAGAAATCGAAATGGCGGTCGCGCCGGCGGCCACCGAGAATTTCGTCGCCGATAACGATGAGACCGAAGTTCATGACGCCCCCGACCGCAACTTTTTCACTGCTTCGTCGATGGCTTCGGAAAGGTAGTGAAAATACATCTCCATCACCGTGATACCGACCATCTTCTCCGCCAGCTCGCGTCCATCAGGAGCCAGGAAAAGCACTGTCGGCGTCAGCGATACGCCATAGCCGTGGGCCAGGTCGGCGGCGTCCACGCGCCTGCCATGAAAATCGACCACCGTCTCGCCTTCGTCAATGAACAGCTCTCCCAAAAGTATTTCACCGGCAAAGTCGCCGCCTTTTATCATCGGTTCCATCACCTCCCGCCGCAGCCGGTGACAATAGGGACAGTCCTTGCGCGACACCATAACCACCAACACCAGTTTGCGACGGCGGGCCTGGCTGGCCAGTTGGTGAAAGTTTTCGATCGGGAGCAGGTGCCTCATGCTCGAGTGGTTAAATACGTTGAAGCGGTCATTCTATCGTTACTCTGCTAACATTGGCCAAATACCAGGACGGTTTTCCAAAACCATTACATGAAACTGCTTGCCGACTTCTTTCCGGTCATCCTTTTTTTTGTTGCCTACAAACTGGCGGGCATCTATGTAGCCACCGGCACCGCCATTGCCGCCTCGATGGTTCAGGTAGCCTGGAACCACTGGCGTCACGGCAAGGTGGAAACCATGCACTGGGTCACCCTGGTTCTGGTACTGGTGTTTGGCGGCCTCACCCTGGCCTTGCGCGACCCACTTTTCATCAAGTGGAAGCCCACGGTGGTCAACTGGCTGTTCGCGCTGGCCTTTCTCGGCTCCGGCTTGTTCATGGAGAAGGGGCTGCTCCAACGGATGATGGAGCAGGCCGTAACCCTGCCCAGGGAAGGATGGAAACGGCTCACCCTGGCTTGGGTGGCCTTCTTTTTCTTCCTTGGCGCCGCCAACCTCTATGTGGCTTTTCACTACGGGGAAGCGACCTGGGTCAACTTCAAACTGTTTGGCATGATGGGGCTGACGCTGCTGTTCGTCATCGGCCAGGGTTTCTATCTGGCCCGCCATGCCGAAATTCGTCAGGAGGAGTGATGCTCTACTGCATCTTTGCCGAAGACCGGCCCGACAGCCTCGACAAGCGTCTCGAGACCCGACCGGCCCATCTTGAGCGGCTGAAACAGTTGCAGTCCGAGGGACGGCTGGTGCTGGCCGGTCCCTTCCCCGCCATCGACGCCGAAGACCCCGGCCCGGCAGGCTTCAGCGGCAGCCTCATCGTCGCCGAATTTCCCAGCCTGGAGGAAGCCCGCGCCTGGGCCGACGCCGATCCCTATGTGGCCGCTGGCGTTTACCAGCAGGTCTCTGTTCAACCTTTCAGGAAAGTATTGCCAGAATGAAAAAATCCCTTGTGAAAACAATGCCGCGACTGGCCGCCACCACGCTGGCCGCCACCCTTCTTGTCACCAACGCTCTTGCGGATAACGACAAAAAGAGCGCCGCCGGCGGCCCCCAGAAGCTGGTCACCATCAACGGCCAGCCGGTAACCAACTATCAGGTGCTGGCCTTCAACGCACTGCAACACGGCGAGCCGGCAACCACCCGGAAAGCCCAGGTCAGGCTGCTCAACCAGCTCATCAACACCCTGCTCATCGCCCAACAGGCCGAAAAAACCGGCCTCGACAAGGACGAGAACGTGAAGGCCGCGGTGGACATGGCGCGGGTTCAGGTGTTGGCCGAGGCGCAGATCACCCGCTATCTGGACCAGAACAAGGTGACCGAAGACGAGCTGCAAAAGGCCTACAAAAAGAAGTACAGCGGCGAAAATCTCAACGAATACAAGGTGCGCCACATTCTGGTGCAAAAGCAGAAGGAAGCCGAGGAGATCATCCGCCTTCTGAACAAAGACAAAAAACGGTTCGCCGAGCTGGCCAAGGCCAAGTCTCTGGACATGAGCAAGGAAAACGGCGGCAGTCTGGGCTGGCTGCGCCGGGATGAGGTGGTCAAACCCTTTGGCGAAGCGATGGTCAAGCTGAAAAAGGGTGAGTACACCCAGGCGCCGGTGAAGAGTTCCTTTGGCTGGCACGTCATCATGGTGGATGACGTGCGTCAGGAGAAAGCCCCCCCTCTTCAGGAGGTGAAGGCGGAACTGGTGGCCCAGTTGCAGCAGCAAAAGCTGTCGGAATACGTCGGCCGGCTGCGCAAGGAAGCGAAAATCGAGGTGGCGGGAAGAAAGCCCGCCGCGGGAAGCAAATAAATTTCAGAGCGCCCGGCTACTCCTCCTTCTTGCCGGGTCGTCCCACCTTGTGCAGGGGCACCACCTCCGCCGTGGCAGGCTCGTCGGCATAATAGGGGCGCTCGCGCACCGCGCCGGCGGCATCGGCCAGCTCCCGCTCGCGCGCCGCAATGAGGGCGAAGCACTGGCGGATATCCTCGATGGTCTCCGGCGAAAGAGGATGTTTCATGGTCTTGTATTCGGGAGTGGTCTCCTTGACGATCTGCGCAAGCACCTTGCGCATCACCATCAGGATCTCCCGTTCCTTGCTGTTGGGGTCGCTCATCTGCAAAAGATCATTAGTGGTCGGTGTTGGCTCGAGCATAACCGAACAGCTTCCCTGATTTCCACGAGGAATCAGTCGAACAGGTCTTCCACGGTGAAACCCTGCCGCTCCAAAATCGTCCGCAACCGCTTGAGCGCGTCGATCTGAATCTGCCGTACCCGCTCACGAGTCACGCCCAGCTCCTGGGCCACCTGTTCCAGGGTGAAGTTGGTGTAGCCCTGAAGACCAAAACGGCGCACCACCACCTCGCGCTGCTTTTCGTTGAGCTTGTCGAGCCACTCTTCCAGATGCTCCCGAATGCCCTCCGCCTGGAGGTAATCGGTGGGCTCGGGACTGTTT
>JALVUB010000308.1 GCA_027023915.1 Sedimenticola sp. | reverse complement strand
ACCGCTGGCGCTGGCCGGCATCATGGGCGGCGAGGCCAGTGGCGTGAGCGACACCACCCGGGACATCCTTTTCGAGGCGGCCTTCTTCCAGCCCACCGCCATCATCGGCAAGGCGCGCGCCCACGGTCTGCACACCGACTCTTCCCACCGCTTCGAGCGGGGCGTCGATCCCCAACTGGCGGTGACCGCCATCGAGCGCGCCACCGAGCTGCTGCTCTCCATCGCCGGCGGCCGTCCCGGGCCGGTGGTGGACGTGGTGGAGCAGGCCCACCTGCCGGTGCCCCCCAGGGTGGCGCTGCGGCGCGAACGGGTGACGCGGCTGCTGGGGGTGGAGATCCCGGACGAAGAGGTCGAAGAGATCCTGCGGCGGCTCGGCATGGAAGTGGAGCGCGGTGACCCGGGGTGGACGGTGACGCCGCCGAGCGCCCGCTTCGACATCGCCATCGAGGCCGACCTGGTGGAGGAGGTGGGACGCATCCACGGCTACGCCAACATCCCGGAGAATCTCTCCTCGGCGCCGGTGAGCGTCCAGGTGCGGCCCGAGGCCGAGCTGCGGCTGGAGCGGCTCAAGGCACGCCTGGTGGATCTCGCTTTCCAGGAGGTGATCACCTACAGCTTCATCGCGCCCACCCTGGCGGAGCAGGTGACCCCCTGGGCCGAGTCCATCCGCCTGGCCAATCCCATCTCCGAGGAGATGTCGGTGATGCGCGCCAGCCTCTGGCCGGGGCTGCTCACCACCCTCCAGTACAACCTGGCCCGGCAGCAGGAGCGGGTACGGCTGTTCGAGGCCGGCCAGGTGTTTCTGAAGCGGGGCGACGGGATCGACCAGCCGGAGATGGTGGGCGGTCTCCTCTACGGCGCCGACCTGCCGGAGCAGTGGGGCGCCAGCCCGCGCAAGGTCGATTTCTACGACCTCAAGGGGGTGGTGGAATCCCTGCTGTCGCTGGTGGACGACCCTGCTGCGTTTGAATTCCGAGTGGTGGAGGATGCAGCGCTCCATCCTGGTCAGGCTGCCGCCGTCTGGCGGGGTGGCGAAGAGGTGGGGAGGCTGGGGCTGCTCCATCCCGCACTGCAGAAAAAGCTGGATCTTCCCGGTGATACCTGGCTCTTCCAGCTTGAACTGGCCAGACTGCGCCAGGGACGGGTGCCCGAATTTCAGCCCGTTTCGCGCTATCCCGCCATTCGCAGAGATCTGGCGCTGCTGGTGAAGGAAGAGATATCCTGGGCGGAGGTGGAGGCTTGTGCCCGTCGGGCCGCGCCCGAAATTGTGCGCGACATCCACCTTTTCGACGTCTATACTGGAGAAAATATAGACCCAGGTCTAAAAAGCCTTGCTTTAAGCTTGATTTTACAGGATTATTCAAACACGCTTACCGATGAAGAGACGGACCATGCGGTAACCGCGGTTCGCGAAGCCCTGGAAAGCGGGTTGTCGGCCAAACTACGGGATTGATCGAAATGTCGTTGACCAAAGCAAAAATGGCGGAAGCGCTGTTCGAAGAGCTTGGACTCAACAAGCGGGAGGCCAAAGAGCTGGTGGAGCTCTTTTTCGAAGAGATCCGGGGTGCCCTGGAGAACGGTCAGCAGGTCAAGCTTTCCGGGTTTGGCAATTTCGACCTCCGAGAGAAGAACGCGCGGCCTGGCAGAAACCCAAAAACGGGTGAAGAAATTATCGTAAGTGCCCGAAGGGTGGTGACTTTCAGGCCCGGACAAAAACTAAAGGCGAGGGTGGAAACCTATGCTGGACCCGAACAGCAGCAAAGTTGAACTGCCGCCCATTCCGGGCAAGCGTTATTTCACCATTGGTGAGGTGAGCGAACTTTGCCAGGTCAAGCCGCATGTGTTGCGTTACTGGGAGCAGGAGTTTCCCCAGCTCAAGCCGGTCAAGCGGCGTGGTAACCGCCGTTACTATCAGCGGCATGATGTCATCATGATCCGCCAGATTCGCAGCCTGCTCTACGAGCAGGGCTTCACCATCAATGGCGCCCGCCATAAGCTGGAAGGCGAAGAGGCGCAAAACGACAAGACCCAGTCCCAGCAGATCATCCGTCAGGTGCTGGCGGAACTGGAAGAGGTGGCCCGGATTCTCGGCTAGCCGGGCGATTGACAAGCCAGCGCCTTCCGCCTAACATTCCGGCTCCTTTCGGAGCGTAGCGCAGCCTGGTAGCGCACCACAATGGGGTTGTGGGGGTCGGAGGTTCGAATCCTCTCGCTCCGACCAAAACAGAGACCTGTCGGTGAACGCCGGCGGGTCTTTTTTTGCCCGGAAAGCTTGTCGGGTTTTCCCTGCCCAACAGCGCCCATGTCTGGGGTATGATCCGGGCTCTTGAAAACACACCAAGGGAGATCATCAAAAATGGCCGAGGAAACAGTCCAGAAAGCAGCGGAAGCCGCATCACAACCAGTGGACGTGGTAACTCAGGTGTCGAATCTCATGGATCCCGACAAGTCGGCGCAGCTGTTGGCGCACGGAAAGGAACTGCTGTTGCAGTACGGTCCCAAGGTGCTGGCGGCCATCGCCATCTTTTATGTCGGCAAGTGGCTGGCCAAATGGGCAAAAAAACTCACCAGCCGCATGATGAACAAGGCCGATGTGGACCCCATGATCGTCAGCTTCGTCAGCAGCATGGTCTATATCGGCCTGATGGTCTTCGTGGTGCTGGCGGCCTTGGGGCAATTGGGAATCCAGACCACCTCCTTCATTGCCGTGTTGGGTGCCGCCGGCCTGGCCGTTGGCATGGCGTTGCAGGGTTCCCTGGCCAACTTCGCCGCCGGTTTCCTGCTCATCATCTTCCGGCCTTTCAAAGTTGGTGATGTGATCGAGGCAGCCGGGGTCACAGGCAAGGTGGAGTCGATTCAAATCTTTACCACCACGCTGCTCACCGGTGACAACAAAACCATCATCGTGCCCAACGCCAAGCTGGGCAACGACAACATCATCAACTATTCAACCCAGGAGACCCGCCGTATAGACATCACCGTGGGCGTTTCCTACGACGCAGATCTCAAACAGGTGCGCCAAGTGCTGGAGGGCATCGTTGCCGAAGATGACCGCATCCTCGAAGATCCCGCTCCCCTGGTGGCGGTGAGCGAGCTGGCCGACAGCAGTGTCAACTTCCTGATTCGGGCATGGGTCAAGAGCGGCGACTACTGGAAGGTGATCTACGACACCAACGAAACCGTCAAGAACCGCCTGGACGAGGCTGGCATCGAGATTCCCTATCCCACCATGGATGTGAACCTGCGCAAAGTGGAGCAGCAGGCCTGAGTGCTGTTTGACCTCAACTCCAGGGGATCGGATTCTTGGTCACAGCGGTGTGGACGATGTAGGCAAAGCTTGCGTATGCCAGGATCAGAGCGGTCAGGCGCCGTGGCAGGTTGCATCCGCGCAACGCCACGGCGCCGAAGACCACGTAGAGCACCAGCGCCATCAGCTTGGCGGTGAGCCAGGGGGAGGTGCCGGGGTACTGGTGGAGGTTGTAGGCCAGCCCCAGACCGCTGAAGAAGAGCAGGCTGTCCACGAAATGGGGCAGGGTTCGCACCCATCGGCGGCGCAGCAGGGAAGAGCCGGCCAGCATGAGCCCGGCGCGCAGCGTGAAGCCGGTGATGGAGAGCACCACGCAGGTCAGGTGGGTCAGCTTGAGCAGCTGGTAGTCGATCACCGGCGTGATGCGGTGCCGATGCCGTGCTCGCGGGCGAAGTCGAGCATCCGCTGTATGGGCGTCACTGCCCGCCGGCGGATCTCCTCATCGATAAGGATCTCGTTGTCGCCTTCCACCAGTACCCGTTCAAGATTCTGCAGGGCGTTCATCGCCATCCAGGGGCAGTGGCCGCAGGAGACACAGGTAGCCCCCTCGCCGGCGGTGGGGGCGATGAGCAGTTTCTTGTTGCCCGCCATCTGCTGCATCTTCCAGAAGATGCCCTCGTCGGTGGCGACGATGAACTCCTGGTTGGGCAGCTCGCGCACCGCCTTTATGAGCGCGGTGGTGGAACCCACCACGTCGGCCTGCTCGATCACCTCTTCCGGCGATTCCGGGTGGACCAGCACGGCGGCGTCGGGGTGGAGCCGGCGCAGCCGCTCCAGCGCAAAGGACTTGAACTCTTCATGCACCACGCAGGAGCCCTGCCAGAGAAGCACATCGGCGCCGGTCTGGCGTTGAATATAGTGGCCCAGGTGGCGGTCGGGGGCCCAAAGCACCTTTTCGCCGCGGGCCGCCAGATGTTTCACGATGGGAAGGGCGATGCTGGAAGTGACCATCCAGTCGGCGCGCGCCTTCACCTCGGCGCTGGTGTTGGCATAGACCACCACGGTGCGGTCTGGGTGGGCGTCGCAGAATTCGGTGAACTCGTCCGCCGGGCAGCCTTCGTCCAGTGAGCAGGTGGCTTCCAGGTCGGGCATCAGCACCCGTTTTTCCGGGTTGAGAATCTTGGAGGTCTCTCCCATGAAGCGCACCCCGCAGACCACCAGGGTGTCGGCGTCCGTGGTGGTGCCGTAGCGGGCCATCTCCAACGAATCGGCCACACAGCCACCGGTCTCCTCCGCCAGGGCCTGAAGGTCGCCATCCACATAGTAGTGGGCCACCAGCACGGCGTTGCGCTCTTTCAGCAGCTTTTTGATCCGCTCCTTGAGAGCCGTTTTTTCCTCGTCGGAAAGCGTGGGCCACTGAGGGTGGGAGGGAACCTCGATTTTTTTGCGGGCTGTTTCTTCTATGGCGATCATTTGAATTGTTGGACAGCGGATGAGGGCGTTAGTTTACCACCCTGTCAGCGCTCGTCCTTCCACAGCCAGGCGGCGCCGCGCACGCCGCTGCTGTCGCCGTGCGCAGGCGGCACCAGTTTGGTGACAATGGTGTCGGAGAAGACATAATCCTCCCACAGGCGAGGCACATTGTCATAGAGTCGCTTGATGCCAGACAGGCCGCCTCCAAGGACGATGACCCCTGGGTCCAGCACGTTGATGATGCTCGCCAACCCCCGCGCCAGACGGTTCTCGTAACGTTCCAAGGTGGTGATGGCTTCGGCATCGCCCCGGCTCGCCTGCTCGGCGATCCGGCGGGCGGTGAGTGTGTTGCCCGTGCGTTGGCGATGGTCGTTTGCCATGCCGGGGCCGGAAAGAAAGGTTTCGATGCAGCCGCGCCGGCCGCAGTAGCAGCCAGGGCCGGGCAGCTCTTCCGGGCGTGGCCAGGGGAGGGGGTTGTGCCCCCATTCGCCGGTGATGGCGTTGACGCCGGACAGCAGCCTGCCGTTCACCGAAATACCGCCACCGGTGCCCGTGCCCAGGATCACGCCAAAAACCACCGCCGTGTCGGCGGCGGCGCCGTCCACCGCCTCGGAAAGGGTAAAGCAGTCGGCGTCGTTGGCCATCCGCAGGGGGCGCTGAAGCTTCTTTTCCAGATCCTGTTGCAGGGGACGGCCGTTGAGACAGGTGGAGTTTGCATTGCGCATCTTGCCGCTGGCGGGCGACAGTGAGCCCGGCGTTCCCAAACCGAGGGGCAGATGGCAGCCCGCTTCGGCTTCCAGCCTGTGGTGCAGGGTGACGATGGCGTCGAGGGTGCCTTCATAGTCCCCAGAGGGCGTGTCGATGCGGTGACGGAAGCGGATGGCGCCGTTTCCGTCGAGCAGGGCACCTTCGATCTTGGTGCCGCCCAGGTCGATACCCGCCAGCGGTTTTTTCACTCTTCCGGTTTGCCGTTTTCCACCTCTTTGCTCTGTTCTTCCGGCTCAGATTCAGGCTCGGGCTCGCTGGCGCCGGATGGGTTGGCAAAGCGGTCGTTGAGCTCCTGAATGTAGCGATCCGCCTGGCTGATGAGCTTGGCCAGGTTGTTGCGGGTTCTGTTGCTCCAGCCGGCGGGGGTGGCGGAAAAGATGGTCCGCCAGGGACGGGTGGAACGCTGGAAGGCAGCGACAAGGTCGAGCCGTTGATCGACCCGGTCCCGCTGCTTGCGCAGCCAGCCGGCCAGAGAGCGTGCCGTCAGGCGGCGAATGCCGAAATGGATGCCCAACACCACCGCCACTATTGCCGCCAAGCCGCCCACAATGTGGTTCAAGGAGGCGGTGAACCACTGCCAGAGCGCAGTGGTGTGGCCGCCACCGATCACCAGCACCAGGCAGAGGGCCAGCACCAGTCCCATGATGATGGCATCGCCCCAGAGGGTCCGTTTTTTCCATTTTTGCAGCGCTTCCGATAGGAGGGGCACCGCCTTGTTTTCGATCTCCCGCGCCATCTGTTCCAGGGAGCCGACGATGCGGTAGTTGCGCCCCACCTCCACCTTCGCCATCTGGCCGTAGATCTCTTCCAGGTCGCTGTCGCGTTTTTTCTCGTAACGGCGACGGAGCTGCTCGTCCTCGATGGGAACCGAGGCGCTGCGGCTGTAGATGGTGTAGAAGCGGCCCGCAGTCAGCCCGTACTCGCCCAGGGCGCGCTGCCAGGCGGCGATCACCTCCTCGGGGTTGTCTTCGTTGGCCGAAGGGTCTAGCTGGTTGAGAATGTAGAGGAACTTGTCCGCATCCGGCCGGTGTATGGTGTCCGACACCAAATGCTTCAGCGTGTCGCGCATGGCGCCCGGCTCCGGGTGACGGGCGTCAAAGAAGACCAATACCAGATCCGACAGGTTAATCATGTGGTCCGTAATGCGCAGGGTGGAGGTGCGCTGGGCGTCGGCGTCGAAACCGGGGGAGTCGATGAGAATCTTGCCCTTGATGCGCTCGCTGTTGCAGGTTTTCAGTTGCAGGTAGGAGTCGATGCGGTTGCCTTCACCCTCGGCCACCGCTTCGATCTCCTGACTGAATTTGTAAAAAGGGAAGCGGGGATCGGCATCCAGCGCCACGCCGGGCAGGGTGTGAGGTTCTTCGTCCTCGCTGTAGCAGATGACGGTGAATTTGTCGTCCACCGCCTGGCTACCGCTGCGCTGGAGCTTGGTGCCCAGATAATCATTGATGAAGGTGGACTTGCCCGCCGAAAAGGTGCCGAGAATGGAAATCAGCGGCCACCAGGGGATCTGCACCGCAAAAGAGTCGTTTCGACCCAACAGTCCCATCCGTTGGGCCACCCGGTCGAGATCTCGAAAACTCTGCACCGCCTTGAGCAACAACGGGTTTTCTCGGCTAAGGTGCTGTTCGAGGTTTTTGAGTCTCTGGTCGATGGGGTGGTTCGATCCTGCCATGTTTTCACCTCTGCGTATGGGAAGTGACTGCAAAGTCTACCGCCGCTGTCTGAAAATACCCAGCGAAAAGGGCGAGGGCTGGCCATGAAGAACATGAGCATCGCGCGGCAAATGAGGATTGCGTAACCTTACAGGGGAGTTTCCGGCCGTGGTGTATCCCGGCATAATTCCGTTATTATCTGAACCAAACAGGCACAAGCGGGGCAGCCGATGGATCTCAATTTTCTTGAATTCGAACAGCCCATCGCCGAACTGGAGGCGAAGATCAGCGAGTTGCGGTTGCTGGGTGACGGCGCCGAGATCAACATTCAGGAGGAGATCGACCGGCTGGAGGAGAAGAGCCGCAATCTTACCGAGTCGATCTTTTCCAATCTCAGCGCCTGGCAGATCTCGCAACTGGCGCGCCACCCCCTGCGTCCCTACACCCTGGATTACATAGAGCGAATCGTTGACGACTTCGAGCCGCTTCATGGCGATCGCGCCTTTGCCGATGACGCATCCATCGTTTCAGGCATTGGTCGTCTTGACGGCCGCCCGGTGATGATTATCGGCCATCAGAAGGGCCGAGACACCAAGGAGAAGCTCAAGCGCAATTTCGGCATGCCACGGCCGGAGGGGTACCGCAAGGCCTTGCGCATGATGGAGACCGCCGAACGGTTCAAGTTGCCGGTGCTCACCTTTATCGACACACCCGGTGCCTATCCGGGTATCGACGCCGAGGAGCGGGGGCAGAGCGAAGCCATTGCCCGCAACCTGCGCGAGATGGCCGGTCTGCGCATCCCCATCATCGCCACCGTGATCGGTGAGGGAGGGTCCGGTGGCGCGCTTGCCATTGGCGTGGCCGACAGGTTGCTGATGCTGCAATACGCCACCTATTCGGTGATCTCGCCGGAAGGTTGCGCTTCCATCTTGTGGAAGAGCGCCGACAAGGCGCCTCAGGCAGCCGACGCCATGGCCATCACCTCCACCCGGCTTAAGGAGCTGGGGCTCATCGACGAAATTGTGCCCGAGCCGCTGGGCGGCGCTCATCGCGATCCCGACGAAATGGCCGCCAACCTCAAGAGCGCGCTGGTGGACGCGCTGGGGCAGCTTGAAGGCAAGCCGCCCGAAGAACTGTTGCAGTCCCGCTATCAGCGGCTCATGTCCTACGGTGTCTACAGCGAGCAGTAGCCTGCCGGCGCTGCCACGAAGGCTGCTGAAAACCCTCCGCCGGCTGCCACAGCCACGCGGTTATCTGGTGGCGCTCAGTGGCGGGCTTGACTCCACCGTGCTGCTCCACCTGATGACCCGCCTGCACGGCGAGCTGAAAGCACCGTTGCGCGCCATCCATGTCCATCACGGCCTCCAGGCCGAGGCCGATGACTGGTCGCTTCACTGCAAGTCACTTTGCGATCAGCTTTCACTGCCACTGGTGGTCCGGCGGGTGGAGGTGGAATCGGGGAGGCGTCAAAGCCTGGAGGCGCAGGCGCGCCGGGCCCGCTACCGCGCCATCGCCGATGCCATGGGCGAGGGCGAGATGGTGCTTTTGGCCCACCATGGTGATGACCAGGCCGAAACCCTGTTGTTGCAGCTTTTGCGTGGTGCCGGCGTCGCCGGGCTGGCGGCCATGCCGCTTGTGCGGCCTTGGCACGGCGGCTGGCTGGCAAGGCCGCTGCTGGAAGAGACGCGGGAGAGCCTGCGGGGCTGGGCCGAAAAAGAGAATCTGGCGTGGCTGGAAGATCCTTCCAACCAGGACCGGCGCCACGCGCGCAACTATCTGCGGCATGAGGTGATGCCCCTGTTGCGTCGCCGCTGGCCCAATCTGGCTGCCACTTTGGGGCGGTCGGCGCGCCACTGTGGCCAGGCCGGCGGACTGCTGGCCGAGCTGGCCGAGAGTGATCTGGAAAAAACGGTGACTTCCAACCCCTGGCAACTCCGCCTTCCGCCCCTGGCGCAACTGACACCAGTGCGCCGTGCAAACCTGTTGCGTTATTGGATGGCTGCTCAGGGGGTGACCACTCCTCCAGAGGTGGTACTGGCGCGGGTGGAAAAAGAGTTGATGTCGGCGCGGCGTGATGCGGTGCCGGAGATCTGCTGGAAGGGCGGCGCCTTGCGCCGCTTTCGGGAGCGGCTCTTTCTCTTTCCCGAACCTCTGCCTCGGGCACCGGATGTAGTGAGGTTGGATTGGAGTGGAAGGACGGCGCTGCCGTTGCCTGAAGGATTGGGCAGGCTGGAATTGGCGGGGGAGCCTCCTTCCTGGTTTCTGGAAAGAAGGGTGGAAGTAGGCTTCCGCCAGACCGGGTTGCGTTGCCGGCCCGCCGGTCGTGCCGGCAGCCGGCGTTTCAAGCAACTCTGTCAGGAGTTGGGCATTCCCCCCTGGCTACGGTCGCGGCTGCCGCTGGTGTGGGTGGATGGAGAGCTGACGGCGGTGGGCGACTACAGCCTCTGTCACCCTTTCGCGGGTGAAATGCCGTTTCGATGGCAGCGTCCTGACTGGTTGCGTTGATCTTTTCCCTTCATTCAACGCGCTTTTCCATTTGACCTGCCCAGTTAATATCAGTACTTTAAGATGTTTCGATTTGTAGCCGGTGCTACTGGTTTTTCGGAGGTTTGAAAGGTGGAATTGAGTGGCGCGGAAATCGTTGTCCAGGCGCTGATCGACGAGGGTGTCGAGTATATCTGGGGCTATCCCGGCGGTGCCGTGCTCCACATTTACGATGCGCTCTTTCAGCAGAAGAAGATCCGTCACATCCTGGTGCGCCACGAGCAGGCCGCCACCCACGCGGCGGACGGCTATGCCCGGGCCACCGGCAAGCCGGGCGTGGCGCTGGTCACCTCGGGGCCCGGGGCCACAAACGCGGTGACCGGCATCGCCACCGCCTACATGGATTCCATCCCCATGGTGGTGCTCACCGGCCAGGTGCCCACCCCCTTTATCGGCAGCGACGCCTTCCAGGAGGTGGACATCACCGGCATCACCCGCCCCTGCGTAAAGCACAACTTCCTTATAAAACGGGTGGAGGATATCGCCGAGACCATCGCCAAGGCCTTTTACATCGCCACCACCGGGCGGCCCGGGCCGGTGCTCATCGACATTCCCAAGGATGTCACCGACCCCAATGTGCGCATTCCCTACGAGTATCCCCGGAAGATTTCCATGCGTTCGTACAAGCCGGTGGAGAAGGGGCATCCGCGCCAGATCCGCAAGGCGGTGGACCTGATGGTCAAGGCCCGGCGGCCGGTGATCTATACCGGTGGCGGCGTTGTGCTGGGTGACGGCTCCGATGAGTTGCGCAAGCTGGTGGAGGTTACCGGTTTTCCCGTCACTCACACCCTTATGGGGCTTGGTGCCGTGCCTTCCACCGACAAACGTTTTCTCGGCATGCTTGGGATGCACGGCACCTATGAGGCAAACATGGCGATGCACGAGTCCGATCTGGTCATCGCCATTGGCGCCCGCTTCGACGACCGCGTCACCGGCAAGCTGGCCAGCTTCTGTCCCGACGCCAAGATCATCCATGTGGACGTGGACCCGGCTTCCATTTCCAAGAACGTGAAGGTGGACGTGCCCATTGTCGGTCAGGTGAAGCCGGTGCTGCGCGACATGGTGAAGCTGCTCAAGGAGCGCAAAACCAAGCCCGACGCCAAGGCGCTGGCCGAGTGGTGGAAGCGTATCGAAGGTTGGCGGGCGGTGGAATGTCTCAAGTATCCCAAGTCGGACAAGGTCATCAAGCCGCAGTACGCCATGGAGCTGTTGGCCAAGGTGACCCGGCGGCGGGATCTCTATCTGACTTCGGATGTGGGACAGCACCAGATGTTCGCCGCCCAGTTTTTTCCTTTCGACAAGCCCCGGCGCTGGATCAACTCTGGTGGCCTGGGCACCATGGGCTTTGGGTTGCCGGCAGCCATGGGCGTGCAGCAGGCCTTCCCCAAGGCCACCGTGGCCTGCGTCACTGGCGAGGCGAGCATCCAGATGTGCATCCAGGAGCTGGCTACCTGTGCCCAGTACAAACTGCCGTTGAAGATCATACTGCTCAACAACGGCTACATGGGCATGGTGCGCCAGTGGCAGGAGCTTTTCTACGAAGGACGCTACTCTCACTCCTACGTGGATGCACTGCCCGATTTTGCCGCTCTGGCGGAAACCTATGGCCATGTGGGCATGACCATCGAGGACCCCGCCGAGCTGGAGGCCGCCTACAAGGAAGCCTTTGGCATGAAGAACCGGCTGGTGTTCATGAATGTGCTGGTTGATCCAGAGGAAAACGTCTATCCCATGATCGAGGCGGGCAAGGGGCATCACGAGATGCATATGTCGCCCTATCTCACCGCGGAGAGGGAGTTGGCCTGATGCGACACATCATTTCCGTACTCATAGAGAACGAATCGGGCGCCTTGGCGCGGGTGGCTGGATTGTTTGCCGCCCGTGGTTACAATATCGAGTCGCTGACGGTGGCGCCCACCGAGGACCCCACGCTTTCGCGCATGACCCTGGTCACCCACGGGGACGAGCGGGTTCTGGAGCAGATCGTCAAACAGCTCAACAAACTCATCGATGTGGTCAAGCTGCTGGACCTTTCCGAAGGTCCTCACATCGAGCGCGAGCTGATGATGGTGAAGGTGAAGGCCGAAAAAGGGCTGCGCGAGGAGCTGAAAAGGCTGGCCGACATCTTCCGCGCCAATATCATCGATGTCACCGCCACCAGCTATACTGTCGAGCTTACCGGTCACGGCCACAAGCTTGACGGTTTTCTGGAAGCGCTTCCCGATGACTCCCTCATCGAGGTGGTGCGTTCCGGCCCGCTGGGCATATCGCGCGGTGCCAAGGGGTTGGGGACCATCTGATCCCCACGATCACACAACCCAGACCAACAGGTAACAGCATGAGCATCAACATCTGCTACGACAAGGATTGCGATCTTTCGCTTATCCGCGGCAAGAAAGTCACCATCATCGGCTATGGTTCCCAGGGCCATGCCCACGCCAACAACCTCAAGGATTCCGGCGTGGATGTGGTGGTGGGGCTGCGTCCCGGTTCTCCATCCGTGGCCAAGGCGGAAGCGGCGGGCCTCACGGTGAAGCCAGTGGACGAGTCTGTGAAAGGCGCCGATGTGGTGATGGTTCTTGCGCCGGACGAGCATCAGGCGGCGCTCTACAAGGCGGTGATCGAACCCAACATCAAGGAAGGCGCCGCCCTGGCCTTTGCTCACGGGTTTGCCATCCACTACAACCAGATCGTGCCGCGCGAGGATCTCGATGTCATCATGATCGCGCCCAAGGCGCCGGGCCACACGGTGCGCAGCGAATTCGTCAAGGGCGGTGGCATTCCCGATCTGGTGGCTGTCTATCAGGACGCCACCGGCGAGGCGCGCGCCATTGCGCTCTCCTACGCCTCCGCCATCGGCGGCGGCCGCACCGGCATCATCGAGACCACCTTCAAGGACGAGACCGAAACCGACCTCTTCGGCGAGCAGGCGGTGCTCTGCGGTGGCTGCGTGGAGCTGGTGAAGGCGGGCTTCGAGACCCTGGTCGAGGCCGGCTACGCGCCCGAAATGGCCTATTTCGAGTGCTTGCACGAACTCAAGCTCATTGTTGACCTCATGTACGAGGGTGGTATCGCCAACATGAATTACTCCATCTCCAACAATGCGGAGTACGGCGAGTACGTCACCGGGCCCAAGGTCATCAACGAAGAGAGCCGCAAGGCCATGCGCGAGGCGCTTAGGAACATCCAGAACGGTCAGTACGCCAAGGACTTCATTCTCGAAGGCAAGGCCAACTATCCGGCCATGACCGCCTACCGGCGCCTCAACGAGGCGCATCCCATCGAAGAGGTGGGTGCCCGCCTGCGCGCCATGATGCCCTGGATCAAGAAAATCGTGGACAAGAGCAAGAACTGATCCATTTTCCCGATGAAACCGGCCGGCGATGGGTCGAGAGGCCCGTCGCCGGTTTTTTTCGCCTTCAATACAACCAACCTTCGTCGGTGGGTCCCAGTCTGGGATAGTCCGCGCCCTTGGGAATTGAGAAGGGGCCTTTGTCGGACAGGCGGGTAAGGGGGAGCACCAGCAGTTCCGGCCGCCCGTGCGATCCGATGAGCGCCATCCGCAGCACCGCATCGAGATAGCCGTCTCCATTCACATCCGCGTAATCCACCGAAAGGATGCGGTAGCCCGGCGCGCCAGGGTCCTTGTGGCAGACGATGCCCTCAGGAGTGGGATAGATGGTGCCGCGGAAGACGCCTTTTTCGAAACGGCACGCTTCATCGCTGCCTGGAGGCACGGGAGCCTGGTGTTCATCGTTCATGAAGAGTGAAAAGTCGGGCATTCCAGGCAGGGGCGGGGGGCAGGCCTGGGGATCGCGCAGCAGCACGTAGAGGTCGCAGCCGGGGCGCAGAGGCAGATCCGTGATGCGGGCGTTCATGAAGTCGTAGCTGCTGACAAAATCCTTGTCGCCCTTGTGTGGATTCTGCCTCAGGTAGTTGAGATACCGGCAATCGTCATCCGCCTTGATCCATAGCCTGTGCTGAACCGCGTTGCCCCAGTGGCCTGCCCCTTCCAGCAGGCGGCTGTTGAGCTTTTTACAGTCCTTGGGAATGAGAAAGGTCTCTTCCTGATTACGGGAAATTGGAAGGGTGATTTCATATTCCTTCACCTTTTTGCCACTGTAGGGCGCGGCGAACCAGGGGCTTTCACCCGCCGTTGCGGCCAGGGTGGCGGTGGCCGCCAGCCACAGCAGGACGGCTGTCAGTCTGACAACAGTGGGCTTCATGGGTCGCGTCTCCTTGTCTTGATGCCCATGGCTTGCTGTTTGTTTATCAAGCGGATCATTCTTCTGCTCAGGTCGGCGGTGAGATTGGCGAAGATACGCGCGCTGATTCTCGGTCGTTGACGCAGGTTTCTTTCCAGACTCTGCCGGTCGAGGATCAGCACGGTGCTTGGTTCCAAAGCGGTGGCGTCGGTTTTGCGCGGAATGTTGGCAAAAAGAGCCACATCACCAAAGACATCCCCGGGGACGAACTGTTCCAGCTTGTTGCAGCCGTTTTCCGCCATCGGCAGACAGACCTCCACCCGGCCGGTAAGCAGCAGAAAAAGGGCGTCGCTTTTGTCGCCCTGGTGGAAGATCTGCTCTCCCTTGTGAAAGTGCTGGATGTTGCCGGACAGGATGAACTGGCGGATCTGCCAGGGGTGTAGATCCTCGAAAAGTGGGCTTTTCTCCAGCACCTGTTTGCGCAGTTGCAGGGAGAGCAGATCCCAGATGGTCACCAGCCGTAGGGAGGAGATGGCCAGCGGGGTGATGATGAGATCCGCCAACAGCGCCACGGCGATCAGCAGGGCGCCCAGCACGCCGAACTGTTCAATGGGAGGAAAGCTGGCCTGGGTGAAGACCAGAAAACCGGCGGTCAGCGCCAAGGAGGTGGAGACCACCGGCAGCGCCTCGCTGTAGAGGGTGCGCTGCATGGCGGCATGGTCGCTTTTGCTTGCCTTGAGCTCGCGGTTGTAGCGCAGCATGAAGTGGAGCGTGTCGTCCACCGCAATGCCGATGGCGATGGCTGCCGCCATGGTGGTGCCGATATTGAGCGGAATCCCGGTAAAGCCCATGAAACCGAACATCACGATCACGGGGAACAGGTTGGGCAGCACCGCCAGCAGTCCCACCCGCACCTCGGCGAAGAGCACCCCGATCATCAGGACGATGATGACCAGCAGCAGCACGATGGATTGCAACTGTCCGTTTATCATGGCGGTGGTGGCGTGCAGGGTGAGCACCGAATCGCCAGTGATGTGGGCCTTCAGGCCCGCGTCCAGATTGCGATCGATGAAGGTTTGCAATTCGGCCAGCACCTGTTTCAGCTTTTCGCTGGAGTCGATGTTGTGACGCACCAAGATGCGTGCCTTGCTGTAATCCTTGGTCACATAGGCCTTTACCTCCTTGTGCTTGAGAAAGATCATCAGCTCGGTCACGGCGTCATCCGATTCCGGCAGCACGGGCTTGTCCAGTTCCTGGAAGGCGCTGTTGAGCAGGGCCAGGTAGTCGGCAAAAGAGGTGGTGGAACGTGACCAGCCCTTTCCGCGGATGAAAGCCTGGATCTTTTGCAG
>JALVUB010000307.1:2664-15353 GCA_027023915.1 Sedimenticola sp. | reverse complement strand
CCTTCAAGCCTTGCCGCGTGATTCGTCGGGCTGAAGCCCGACCTACAGGCATCGATCAGGACTGCTCCTTCTGCGGCAACCGCACGCGGATGTGAAGCTCGCGCAACTGCTCGGGCGAGACCTCCGAGGGCGCCTCGGTGAGCAGGCAGGTGGCGGTCTGGGTCTTGGGGAAGGCGATGACGTCGCGGATGGAGGAAGCGCCGGCCATCAGCATCACCAGCCGGTCCAGGCCGAAGGCCAGTCCGCCGTGCGGCGGGCAGCCGTAGCCCAGCGCCTTGAGCAGGAAGCCGAACTTCTCCTGCGCCTCCTCCTCGCCGATGCCCAGCAGCCGGAACACCCGCTGCTGCACCTCGCGGCGGTGGATACGGATGGAGCCGCCTCCCACCTCGGAGCCGTTGATCACCATGTCGTAGGCGCGTGACAGGCAGGCGCCGGGATCGCTCTCCAGCTTCTCCAGGTCCTCCTCCCGCGGCGCGGTGAAGGGGTGGTGCAGGGCGATCCAGCGGTTCTCCTTCTCGTCCCACTCGAACATGGGGAAGTCCACCACCCAGAGGGGCGCCCACCCCTCCTCCATCAGCCCCAGGTCCTCGCCCAGCTTCACCCGCAGGGCGCCCAGGGCCTCGTTCACCACCGTCGCCTTGTCGGCGCCGAAGAAGATCAGGTCGCCGTCCTCGGCACCGGTGCGCTCCATGATGCCGGCCACCGCCTCGTCGGGCAGGAACTTGAGAATGGGCGACTGCAGCCCGTCGCGCCCCTTCCCGCCCCAGTCGTTGACCTTGATGTAGGCCAGCCCCTTGGCGCCGTAGATGCCGACGAACTTCGTGTAGTCGTCGATCTCCTTGCGGGTGAGTTTGCCGCCGCCGGGCACGCGCAGGGCCGCCACGCGCCCCTTGGGATCGGCGGCCGGGCCGGCAAAGACCTTAAACTCCACCCCCTGCATGAGGTCGGCCACGTCCACCAGCTCCAGCGGGCAGCGCAGGTCGGGGCGGTCGGAACCGAAGCGGCGCATCGCCTCTTCATAGGTCATGCGCGGGAAGGGGTCGGGCAGCTCCACCCCCAGGGCCCCCTTGAACACCTGGCGGATCATCTCCTCCATCATGTTGGTGATGAGGTGCTCGTCGATGAAGGACATCTCCACGTCGAGCTGGGTGAACTCAGGCTGGCGGTCGGCGCGCAGATCCTCGTCGCGGAAGCAGCGCACGATCTGGTAGTAGGCGTCCATGCCCGACATCATCAGCAGCTGCTTGAAGAGCTGCGGCGACTGGGGCAGGGCGAAGAAGCGGCCGGCATGGGTGCGGCTCGGCACCAGGTAGTCGCGCGCTCCCTCCGGCGTGGCCTTGGTGAGCATGGGGGTCTCCATGTCCATGAAGCCGTGGCTGTCGAGGTAGTCGCGCAGCAGGCGGGTCACCCTGGAGCGGAGCTGCATGTTGGCCAGCATCCGCGGGCGGCGCAGGTCGAGATAGCGGTAGCGCAGGCGAACCTCTTCCGACACCTCCTCCTCGTCGAGCATGAAGGGCAGGGGGTCGGAGGCGTTGAGGATCTCCAGCTCCTGGCCCAGCACCTCGATCTCGCCAGTGGGGATGTCGGGGTTGACGGTTCCCTCGGGACGGCGCCGCACCCGGCCCTTCACCCGCAGCACGTACTCGTTGCGCACCCGCTCGGCGACGGCGAAGACCTCCGGCAGGTCGGGGTCGTAGACCACCTGGATGATGCCGGTGCGGTCGCGCAGGTCGATGAAGATCACCCCGCCGTGGTCGCGGCGGCGGTTCACCCAGCCGCACAGTTCAACGGTTTCGTCGATTTCGGCAACGCCGGGCTCGGCGCAGTAGTGAGTACGCATGTCTTGCTTACCTTGAAAATGTGACAAAAACAAGCGGTATGCCGTAGGAGGCGCGTCCCCGCGCCGAACAATGAAAACACCTCATGCCACTCCTGGTTCGCGGCGGGAACACCGCTCCTACGTAAGCAGTCTATACATGAGCCGGTGCGTATCCCCGGCGAAACAACAACAAGGCCCCGGCGGTGCCGGGGCCAGGGATGACCGGAAGTCTCGCCCGGCTTCAGGCGCAGCAACAACCACCTTCGGCGCAGCCGCCGGCCTTGGACTCGGAAGATGACTTCTTGCTCTCGCCCGGGTCGTGCAAGTTCTTTTTCTTGCCCGACTTGAAGTCGGTCTCGTACCAGCCGCCGCCCTTGAGGCGGAAACCAGCCGCAGAAACCAGCTTCACCAGCTTGGGCTCGCCACACTCCGGGCACTCCTTGAGCGGCGCGTCGCTCATCTTCTGCAACGCTTCCAGTTCGTGGCCACACGCGTCGCAACGATACTCGTAAAAGGGCATCTCACGACCTCCATTCCAATTCCGAAAACTTTGGAATTCTAACATGGGCTTGCCTGCCACCAAAATCAAGATGGTATATTGGCACGATTTTCCAATTACCTTATGTTTTTCCGATCCCGTGGCACGCAGGAAAAAATCCCCCACTCTGGCAAAACAAGCCGATCGTCATCAGCTTTACGAGCTTTCGGTGCAGTGCGCCGAGGCGGAAGTGGATTTCGTCACCGAGACCTTCAAGGCGTTGCGGAGACGACCAGCCCGGCTGTTGCGGGAGGACTTTTGTGGCACCGCCAATGTCTGCTGCGAATGGGTGCGCCGCCACCAGCAGAATCGCGCCATCGGCGTGGATCTGGACGCGGAAGTGCTGGAGTGGGCGCGAAGCCACAACCTGGCCATCCTGACGCCGGCCCGGGTCCGGCGGATTACCCTCCTCCACGCCGACGTGATGGAAGCCGAAACCGGGCCGGTGGACGTCCTCCTGGCCATGAACTTCAGCTATTGGCTGTTCAAGGAGCGCGCCCAACTGAAGCGCTACTTCCAGCGCGTCCATGCCGCTCTGGTTGAAGACGGCATCTTTTTTCTCGACGCCTACGGCGGCTATGAAAGCTTCAGCGAATGCGAGGAGGAACGCGAAATCGAAACCCCCCTGGGCGAGGTCACCTATGTATGGGAGCAGGCCCGATTCAACCCCATCGACCATGATCTGACCTGCCATATCCACTTCCATTTCGAGGACGGCTCCAGCCTGGCGCCCGCCTTCAGCTACAACTGGCGACTCTGGACCCTGCCGGAAATCCGCGATCTGCTGGAAGAGTGTGGATTCAAGGTCACCATCTACTGGCAAGGCTGGGACGAAGATGGCGAACCCGATGGCGAATTCCACCCCGCCACCGAGGCTGACGCCGACGCCGGCTGGATCTGCTATATCTGCGCGGAGAAAAACTCGTAACAAAGCCCGGCGGCGCTGGCGGGACGCAAGCAACAATCGTGCCTTTTTTACAGAGTTCACAATCAAAACGAAAAATCATTGATCCCAATCAGAAATCAAGGGAAAATCGAGCCATATTCACCCGCCCCAGAGATGGTGTAACCCCTTGACCGCACACAAAGTCATCACCCTCAACAAGATACAGATCGCCTGCAAAAGCTGCGGTCTCTCCAACATCTGTCTGCCTTTGGGCCTCGAGAGCGATGACATAGACCGTCTGGACTCCATCGTCCAGCGCAACCGCCCCCTGCGCAAGGGGGCCCATCTTTTCCAGACGGGCGACAAGTTCCACAGCGTCTTCGTGGTGAAAACCGGGGCGGTAAAGACCTATACCCAGTGCCCCGACGGCACCGAACAGGTGATCGGCTTCCATTTGCCAGGGGAAGTGATCGGCCTGGACGGCATCGAACTGGGCAAATACATCTGCTCGGCCAAGGCGCTGGAAACCTCCGCCATTTGCGAGATCCCCTTCGACCGCCTGGAGGAACTCACGGCCACCATCCCCAACCTGCAACACCAGATGTTCAGGCTGCTAAGCCGGGAGATCAGCAACGACACCAGCCTGATGGCGCTGCTCTCCAAAAGCACCGCCGAGGAACGGCTTGCCGCTTTCCTGTTGAGCCTTTCCATCCGTCTCCACAGCCGGGGGTTTTCGGCAACCGAGTTCAACCTGAGCATGTCTCGCCAGGAGATCGGCTCCTATCTCGGACTGGCGCTGGAAACAGTGAGCCGGCTCTTCACCCACTTTCAGGAAGAGGGTATCCTGAAGGTTAATCGGAAATATGTGGAGATTCTCGACCTGGAGAAGCTCTACGGTCTGCTCTCACATCAAACCGTCTGCCTGGAGAAGCTGCGCGCCCCCTGAGCAGCCGGTGGCCCTCATGTCCCCGCGACACATACCCATCGTTCTCTGCCGCAACTGCGCGCTCTATAACACCGCGCTGGTGCTGGGGCTGGAGTCTCCAAAACAGGAGACGCTCGAACAGGTGGTGATCCGTAACCACCCCATCGAAAAGGGACAAACCATCTTCAACGCCGGCGATCAGGTACGCCATCTCTACCTGGTCCATTCCGGAGCCTGCATCAGCTACGGCGCCAATCAGGCGGAGCGGGTGCGCGGCTTCCACCTGCCGGGCGAAGTGGTGGGAATCGAGGATCTGGGCGAGGAACGCCATAGCCACAAGGCAGTGGCGCTGCAAGATGGCTCTCTCTGCCAGCTTGACCTTGCGCGCATGGAGGCGCTGCTCGACCCGGAAGAACGGCTACAGGTAAAGAACTACCTGCTTTCGGCCGCCGCCAGCCATGCGCGCCAACTGCAAAAAGAACGCCTCATCACCGGACTTCCCAACGCCGAGCAGCGCATTGGCGCTTTCCTTTTTAACATAGGTCAGCGTTACCAGCGTCACGGCTTTCCGGCGTTGGAATACCGGCTGCCCATGTCGCGGGAAGAGATCGCCAGTTATCTCGGCCTGGCGCCGGAAACCGTCATCCGCCTTCTCAAACGGCTCGCCGACAAAAATCTGGTGCGGGTGCGAACCCGGCAGGTTCGGATTCTCGACCCCGACGCGCTTGCCGCCCTTTTTACCGCTGCCTGACACCTCGGGCACGCGAAATTCCTCTTCGCTCCACCCCCAAATCTGACAAATGTCAATCGAAGGGCAAAAAACTGATATTTCTCATATGCGAATATTCTGTTCCCGGTATAATCGGCATCGTCGGGAACCATCTGACCGAAAATGGGTCGCTGCCGCGGCCACTCCGGTCAACCGAGGTGCCCGTGGGAAATTTTGGGTTGTTTTTTCGAGACTTGGGAGGCTTCCGTGGAAGAAACAAAGTATAACTTCGACGTCGTGCGATGGTTTACCATCATGGCCGTCGTCTACCTGGTGGTGGGCACCCTGGTGGGTGTCTACATTGCCTCGGAACTGGCCTGGCCGTTCCTCAACTTCGATATCCCCTACATCACCTTCGGGCGACTGCGCCCGCTGCACACCAATGCGGTGATCTTCGCCTTCGGCGGCTGCGCGCTGTTCGCCACCTCTTTCTATTCGGTACAGCGCACCGGTTCCACCTCGCTGTGGAGTGACAAGCTGGCCTGGTTCGTCTTCTGGGGCTGGAACGCCATCATCGTCTCGGCGGTCATCACCCTGCCCCTGGGCCTCACCCAGGCCAAGGAGTACGCCGAGCTGGAGTGGCCCATCGACCTGGCCATCGCCGTGGTCTGGCTGGCCTGGGGCTTCAACTTCATCATGACCATCGCCAAGCGCAAGACCAGCCACATCTATGTGTCCAACTGGTTCTTCATGGGCATGTTCGTGATGATCACCTACCTGCACGTGGTCAACAGCCTGGCCATCCCGGTGGGCCTGTTCAAGTCCTACTCCCTCTTCTCCGGCGTGCAGGACGCCATGATCCAGTGGTGGTGGGGCCACAACGCAGTGGGCTTCTACCTCACCGCCGGCTTCCTCGGCATCATGTACTACTTCGTGCCCAAGCAGGCCAACCGCCCGGTCTTCTCCTACCGGCTCTCGGTGCTGCACTTCTGGGCGCTGATGTTCGGTTACGTCTGGCTGGGCGCGCACCACCTTCAGTACACCGCCCTCCCCGACTGGACCGGTTCTCTCGGCGCGGCCGTCTCCCTGGCCATGATCATCCCCTCCTGGGGTGGCGCCATCAACGGCATGATGACCCTGTCGGGCGCCTGGGACAAATTGCGCACCGACTACATCCTGCGCTTCCTCATCATGTCCCTGGCCTTCTACGCCATGTCCACCTTCGAAGGCCCGGTGATGTCCTCCAAGACGGTGAACGCGCTGTCGCACTACACCGACTGGACCATCGGCCACGTCCACTCCGGCGCCCTGGGCTGGGTCGCCATGGTGGCATCCGGCGCCCTCTACCACCTGACGGAGAAACTGTGGAACACCCGCATGTACTCCGCCAAGCTGGTGAACACCCACTTCTGGCTGGCCACCATCGGCACCGTGGTCTACATCACCGCCATGTGGGTGTCCGGCATCATGCAGGGCCTGATGTGGCGTGACTACGACGAGTTCGGCACCCTGACCTACACCTTCGCCGAATCCGTCGCCGCCATGCACCCCTACTATGTGATGCGCGCAATCGGCGGCATGATCTACTGGACCGGCGGCGCCATCATGCTCTTCAACGTGATCATGACCGTGCGTCAGGCCGTGGCCCAGCGTGGCACCGCCGCCGCTGCCGCCGCCTGATGGACTAGAGGAGACAAACGACAATGGCTGACAAGATCTATTCGACCAAACTGCAGGACGCGGCGGAACGCAACGTCTTCGTCCTGTTCGTGATGCTCCTGGTGCTGCTCTCGGTGGGCGGTCTGGTGGAGATCGTTCCGCTCTTCTACCTGCCAGACACCGAGGAGTACAACAAGCACCCCGAGATCGTCTGGCAGAGCAACGGGCGCCCCATCAGCGTGGAGAACTTCAAGGTGGGCGACACCATCACCTGGAAGCCGGGTGACGGCATTCGCCCCTACACCGCGCTGGAGCTGGCCGGGCGCGACATCTACGAGCGGGAAGGCTGCTACCTTTGCCACTCGCAGATGATCCGCCCCTTCCGTGACGAGAAGGAGCGTTACGGCCACTACTCGCTGGCCGCCGAGTCCATGTACGACCACCCCTTCCAGTGGGGCTCCAAGCGGACCGGCCCCGACCTGGCCCGGGTGGGCGGCAAGTACTCCAACGAGTGGCACTTCCAGCACCTGATGGCCCCGCGCAGCGTGGTTCCCGAATCGGTGATGCCCAACTTCCCCTGGCTGGCCGAACAGACGGTGGACGGCGCCACGCTGAAAAAGCACATGGAAGGCCTGCGCATGATCGGCGTGCCCTACACCGACGCCGATATCGCCGCCGCCGACAAGGTGGATGGCGTGCGTGAGGTGGACGCGCTGATCGCCTACCTGCAGGTGCTGGGCACCATGGCCGACATTAAGGACGACGTCGATTACCGTGAATAAGCTCCGGGACTATTTCCACACCGACTGGTCGGCGATGACCCTGCACGACTGGATCGGCCTGATTATCACCGTGGGGGCCTTCCTGGCCATGGTGTGGATCTACGCCCGCGTCTTCAATCCGAAGAACAGGGAGCGCTACGAATCGCAACGTCATATCCCTTTCGATGATGAAAATACGGACTCGGAGAACCAACGATGAGTGAAAACAACAATCCGCACGGTCAGACCACGGGCCACGTCTGGGACGAGACCCTGGCGGAACTGACCAACCAGCCGCCCAAGTGGTGGATGATCGGGCTGCACGCCAGCTGGATCCTGGTGCTGGTGTACGGCATCTACTACCCCATGTGGCCTCTGGTCAGCACCCACACCAAGGGTATTGCCGGCTGGACCGCTGTGGGCGAGTACAAAAAAGACCTGGCTGAAGTGGAGAACATCCGCGCGCCCTACGAAGCGAAGATCCACAAACTGAGCGCGGCGCAGATCCTCCAGGACAATCAGCTCAAGGAGTATGTCACCCGCTCGGCCAAGGTGCTGTTCGGTGACAACTGCGCCGCCTGCCACGGCTCCGGCGGCCAGGGCAGCATCGTGGACGATCCGACCCAATCGGGCTTCCCCTCGCTGGCGGACGACGACTGGCTGTACGGCGGCAAGATCGAAACCATCGTGCAGACCATCACCGGCGGCCGTCACGGCATGATGCCCAAGATGGGCGGAAATCAACTCACCGCAGCCGAGATCGACAAGCTGGCCAACGCCATCTACAACGGCACCATCACCAAGGAGCCGCTGTTCATGGCCAAGGGTTGCGTGGGCTGCCACGGCCCCGACGCCAAGGGGATGCAGGCGTTGGGCTCGGCCAACCTGACCGACAAGATCTGGCGTTTCCGCGCCAAGGACCAGCTTGCCAGCATCAAGTACACCATTACCCATGGTGTCAATGATCCCAGCGATCCCAAGACCAGGAACGCGGTCATGCCTTCCTGGAAAGGTCGCCTGACCGAGGATCAGATCAAGAAGCTGGCGGTCTACGTCCACGAGCTGGGCGGCGGCCAGTAACACGGCTGGCGTGAGGGCTTCGGCCCTCACGCCTGATCGACCACTGTTAATACTTGGGAGGGATTGACATGAGTGACTGGGTAGCAATCGGATCCTTTCTGGCGGTTGCCTTCGCTGTCGTCATGCTGGTGTTTTTCTTCGTGAAGGCGCGCAAGCTGATGAACGAAACCCACTCCGAAGACTGAACCAAGACTCGCATTCAATGGAAAAAGGGGGCGAAGGCTCCCTTTTTCCATTGAATGGGAGAGAAACCCCATGGAAAAAGCTGATAATTATCAGTTTATTGGGAATCATCAACGACATGTGCTGTTGGAAATGGCATAGTCTGCCGATCCATGGCCCCTCCGCCATGTTATCGCCCTTGCCTTATTCGCATGGAGAACGAAACCGTGACCCAAGCCGCTGAAGAAAAGACCGAATCACATCAGGAACAGTACGCCAACGATATCTACGCCGAAATCGCCAACTGGCATGTCAATACCGGCGACGAAAAAATTCATGCCAAAAGGGTGCCCGGCCGTTGGCGGCGGCTGAAATGGATCACCCAGAGCGTGTGGCTGATCTTCTTCCTCGGCCCCTACCTGCGCTGGCACGGCCGCCAGGCAGTGCTGTTTGACATTCCCAACCGGCAGTTCCACATCTTCGACATCACGGTGTTGCCCCAGGATGTCTGGATGCTCTCTCTGGTGCTGCTTTTCTTCGCCATGCTGCTGGCCGCCGTTACCTCCATCGCCGGGCGGGTCTATTGCGGCTTTTTCTGTTTCCAGACCGCCTGGACCGATGTCTTCACTTGGCTGGAAGAAAAAATCGAGGGGCCGCCCGCAAAACGACGCAAGCTGGAAGACGGCCCCTGGACCGGTGAAAAGATCCGCAAGCTGGGCCTCAAATGGTTCATCTGGCTGGTCATTGCCGTGCTCACCGGCATCAGCTTCGTCGCCTGGTTCACCGACGCTTTCCAGCTCTGGCACGACCTCTTCACCGGTCAGGCTTCCGGCGTGGCCTATTTCGTCGTCGGCCTGTTTACCGTGGGCACCCTCACCCTGGCCGGCAAATTGCGCGAGCAGGCCTGTTTCTGGCTCTGCCCCTATGCCCGCATCCAGGGGGTGATGTACGACAAGGAGACCATCCTCCCCACCTACGACTTCAACCGGGGCGAGCCACGCGGTCGGCTGAAAAAGGGCAAGATCCCGGAAGGCCAGGGAGACTGTATCGATTGCCGTCAGTGCGTGGCCGTCTGCCCCACCGGCATCGACATCCGTATGGGCCAGCAGGAAGGGTGCATCACCTGCGCTCTCTGCATCGACGCCTGTAACACGGTGATGGAAAAGATAGGCCGTCCCAAGGGGCTGATCCGCTATGCCTCCCTGGACGAGATGGAGGGCAAGCACCAGCTTCCGCTCTACCGTCGGCCCCGTCCACTCATCTATCTTGGTATTCTGCTGCTGGCGGTCACCGGCATCCTCTATGGCCTGACCCATTTGGGCACCATCGATCTGAAGGTGCTGCACGACAGGGCCCCGCTTTTTGTGCAGCTAAGCGATGGTTCCGTTCAGAACAAGTACCGGATCAAAATCCTCAACAAAACCGACAAGGATTTTCATGTCCGTCTGACAGTGGAAGGGTTGCCGGGAATCAGCCTGCGCGGCGCGGAAAAGCCGCTTTATGCCCGCAAGGGTGGCGACACTTCCTACACCGTCTATGTCAAGGTGCCCGGCGAAAAAGCGCCCAGCGGGCGCTCTTCCATCACTTTCAAGGCGAAAGGGATCGAAGACCCCACCAAGGAAGCCGATTATGAAAGCATGTTCTTTGCACCCTGACACACCATGAACGACACCACCCGCAAACGCAAGCCGCTGATCTCACAGTCCAACAAGGAGGGGCTGCGCAACCCCTGGGTTTTGGGGTGGCTGGCATCCATCATCATCGTGCTGGCGGTAAACGTGGGCTTTATTGTCACGGCTGTGGTCACCAATCCTGGCTTGGTGGACAAGAACTATTACAAGAGAGGCCGTAATTTTGAAAAGGAGGTGACGGAACGCCGCAAACTGCGCGAGCGGTTGGGCTGGGACATGAAGCTGGTGGCCAGCACGCGTCCCTTAATCAACCAGCCGGTGCAATACACCTTCAGCGTGCACGACAAAAAAGGCGCCCCGGTGAACGGCGATCGGGCCCTGCTCGCCATCTACCGTCCCAGTGACGCCTCCGCCGACTTCAAGGCGGAGATGAAGCAGATCGCCCCCGGAACCTACAGCGCCGAAGTGCGCTTCCCGCTCAAAGGAGTGTGGGATCTCACCGTCAGCTTGCGCAAGGGCAAGGACGTTTTGGGCATCCAACGCCGGATTCACGTATTTGCTCAGTGAGCGAAGAGACCGGCGCCTCCACCTGTTTTCACTGCGGCCTGCCGCTGCCGCCCGACGAGCAGCAGTTCAAGGCCGAAATCGAAGGCGAAACCCGCCATTTCTGCTGTTTCGGTTGCCAATCGGTGTGCCAGGCCATCCATGCCGCCGGCATGGAAGGCTTCTACCAGCGCACACCTGAAGGCACGCTGCTGGCACCGCCACCGGAACCACCCAAAGATCTTGCCCTGTACGACCTCGACGAGGTGCAAGAGGAGTTCGTCCACCAGGAGGGCGACGCCCGCGAGATCCACCTGCTGGTGGAGGGCATCCACTGCGCCGCGTGCGTCTGGCTCATCGAGCAGACCCTGAACCGCATGCCGGGCGTGCTCGCGGCGCGGGTCAACCTCTCGGCCAGGCGGCTGCTGCTGCGTTGGAACAACGACCAAGTGCGCCTTTCCCAGATTCTCGAACAACTGGCCCGCATCGGCTATGCCGCTGTGCCCTTCGACCCGGAGACCGCCGAGGGGCAACTGAAGAAACAGAACCGCGCCCTGCTCTACCGCATCGTCTTCGCCGGGTTCGCCATGATGAACCTGCTGTGGATCTCCATCGCCCTCTACGCCGGGGCCAGCGAGGGCGAGTTCCGCGGCCTGTTTCACTGGGTGGGGCTGGCGCTGGCCACCCCCACCCTGCTGTACTCGGGCTGGCCCTTTTTGAAAGGGGCCTGGACTTCGTTGCGCACCGCCCACCTGGGGATGGACCTGCCCATCGCCATCGGCGCCACCGTCACCTGGGCCTATTCCGCCTGGGTGACGGTCACCGGCGCCCCCGGCCACGAAGTCTATTTCGACACCGTGGTCAATTTCCTCTTCGTGATCCTGGTGGGACGCCACCTCGAAGCGGTCTCCAAGCGCCACGCGGTGGCCGCCACCCAGCGGCTGCTCGACCTCCAACCCAGGGTGGCCACCCGGGTCACCGACGAGGGCGAGCAGGTGGTCTCCATCCGCCGCGTGCGCCCCGGCGACCGGGTACTGGTGAAGCCGGGCGACAAGATCCCGGTGGATGGCGTGGTGCTGGAAGGGGAAAGCAGCGTGGACGAGGCGATGCTCAGTGGCGAATCCCACCCGGTGGCGAAAGGCCCCGGGGACAAGGTCTCGGCCGGCACCGTCAACGGCAACGGCGCCCTTACCGTGGAGGTGACCGGTACCCTGCGCCAGACCGCCCTGGGCCGCATCATCCAGCTGGTGGAGGAGGCCCAGGCCTCCAAGGCGCCCATCCAGTGCACCGCCGACCGCATTGTGCCCTGGTTCGTGGCCGCCACCCTCACCCTGGCCGCCGCCACCTTCCTCTTCTGGTACCACCAGGACTTCGAGCTGGCTCTCATGGCGGCCACCTCGGTGCTCATCATCACCTGCCCCTGCGCTTTCGGCCTGGCCACTCCCATGGCCATTGCCGTCGCCTCCGGCCAGGGCGCGCGCCACGGCATCCTGGTGAAGAACGGCGCCGTGCTGGAAACTCTGGCCCATATCGACCACTTCGTTTTCGACAAGACCGGCACCCTCACACGGGGCGAGATGCGCCTGATCCAGACCGACAACACCAGCGGCTTGCCGGATGATGCACTGCTCAAACTCGCGGCGGCAGCCGAGAGCCGCTCGGAGCACCCCATCGCCCGCGCCCTGGTGGAGGCCGCCGAAACGCGCCAGCTCGATTTCAAGGGGCTGGAGGTCAAGGGTTTCGAAGCCCTGCCGGGTCGCGGCATCAGCGCCGAGGTGGACGGCTACCAAGTACGGCTTGGCACCGCCCGCTGGCTGGAGGAACAGGGAATCGCTCTCGATCCCTCGCTCGCGGGCAAAGAGATCGTCGAAGCCAAGCCCGACATTCTGCTCCGTCTGCTGGGCGGTTATCCCGTCGTCAAAGCCCCGAGGGAGTAAGCGGCCATGTTCAACTACTTTTACAAACGGCCTTATCAG
>JALVUB010000307.1:0-2654 GCA_027023915.1 Sedimenticola sp. | reverse complement strand
CCCCTCCGGACGGCCAATGCCTTGCAGTTGGAAGAGGAGGCGGTGTCGGTGGTGCACTTGGCGCTGGACGGCCATCACGCCGCCCTCTTCGGCATCGCCGACGAGCTGCGTCCCGACGCCCCGCCCCTCATCGAGTCGCTGCGCGCCGCCGGCATGCGCCTCACCCTCCTCTCCGGCGACCGCCGCGCCGCTGCCGAGGCGGTGGCGCGCAAGCTGGGCGGCATGGAGGTGATCGCCGAGGTGCTGCCCGAGGAGAAAGACCGGGTGATCCGCGATCTCCAGGCCGGCGGTCACCAGGTGGCCATGGTTGGCGACGGCATCAACGACGCCCCCGCCTTGATCCGGGCCGACGTGGGCATCGCCATCGGCTCGGGCACCGATGTCTCAGTGGAGAGCGCCGACATCGTGCTCATGGGCGACGAGCTGGAGAAGATCCACCTCGCCAGCGCGCTGTCCCGGCGTACCATCCGCACCATCCGCCAGAACATCGGCATCTCCATCACCTACAACCTCATCATGGTACCATTGGCCATGGCCGCCAAAATCACGCCGCTGGTCGCCGCCATCTCCATGCCCGTCAGCTCCCTGCTGGTGATCGGCAACGCGGCCCGCATCCGCACCCTGTTCAAGAAGCACTGAGCCATGGAAGTCATCTACACCCTCATCCCCGGCATGATCTTCTTCGGCCTGGTCTTCGTCGGCGTCCTCTTCTGGGCCATCCGCAAGGGCCAGTACGAAGACCTGGAGGGCGACGCCCACCGCATCCTGCTCGACGAAGACGAGCCCGCCGGCAAAAAAGAGGGCCAACGCACCAAGCGCGTCGGCCTCAACTATCCAGACCAGGATTGATCCCTCCCGGGATCCGGCCCACCACGCCTCCCTGGCAGAAGGTTACCGCAGCGGCTCCACCAACCGCCCGAACTCCCCCGGCGGCACATACTGGAGCACTTCCTTGGACTCCTTGCCGATGGCGATGTCCAGGCCCTTGTCGGGATAGAGCCAGTGCACGACCTTTCCGGCTTTTTCCGGGATCTTCTCGGCGGGCGGACCGAAGCGGCGCTGGACGGTTTGTTCGTCAAGGTCGATGGCGGGAAGGTAGGTGATGGCCACCACGGGGGTGTTTCGGGCCAGGGCCAGGTCGGGGTCGGAGAGGGTCACCTTGCGCTTGCCCTGGGCCAGGGTGGCGATGCGCGCGCCACGGTCGAAAATGGCCTGCAACTGTTCCTTATCGAAACCCAGGGTAGCCACCAGTTTGGCCTTAAGGCCGTCGAGCATCACGTTGTGGAAGTAGGCTTCCACAACTTTCCTGCCCTTATCAGCAGCGAAGAGGCTCACTTCAGCTTCTTTCTTGATCTGCGCCTCCATCTGGCCAAGAGTGGTTTCGCCGAGGGTAACGCCGAAAACCCGCGAGCTGCCGGACGGCAGCACCTTGATCTGCCAGGGCAGATGGCGCGGCGGCTCGGGTTTTGGAGCGCCGGGAAGAAGCAGGCCAATGACGACGGCAGCAATGCTGAAAAGCAGCACTGGCCAGAATACACTTCGTTTCAATTCAACCTCCGGAAACCAGATCAGCCTGGGCGACAACGGCGTAGTCGCCCGGCGGGGGAAATTTGCGCGCCAGCCAATCGGGCACCTCGCCAGTATTGGCCTTGTGCACGGCGTCGGATTCCATGATGATGAGCACCAACACGGCAAAAAGAGTGGGCAACATCACCAACCCGGCAATGGCATAATGGCCAGGCCGCAGGTCGACGGCATTTCCTCCCACGCTGGCGATAATGGCGGCGATACCCAACCCCATGAGCAGAATCATGCCGATGAAAAACCGGCTTCGGCGGGCACAAAGCTGCCAATGACAGAATACATACCAACTGTCCCTTTTTCTTGAGAGCCGCGCCCGCCACACCAAATAGGTGAGGATAGAGATGGATATCGCGGGCACGATGAGAATCAGATGGGGTTCCTGGCGCGCCATGCCCAACAGCGCCACGAATACCAGTATATGGTTGGTGATGAGATTGACCAAATAATATTCATGCGGATGGCGCGCCTGTTTGCGCTCTTCTTCCGAAATATTTTCAAGTTTCATTTTGACGTGGTTATTTGGGGTATTCTTTCAGAGACCTTCGGATGCCGCCCCTGACTTCATCAGGGCCCGCCGTGCTGCAAACGGGGTTTGAGGCTTGTTCCAAAATCAATCGCCTGCACGATCTGTTTTGCCGGCACATCCCTTTGCCGGGGAAGCCTGATTTTTTCCAGCCTTCCCAAATCTTCAGGATATTCAATAAATGCCAACGATTAATGTATTCTATCGACCAGAAGTTCCTTGAAAAAAATCGGGCCTTTTTCCACCACAAGAAAACGCCGCAACATCAACGGTGAATTTTATGGAAAACCTGACAATAGCCATCCTTGCCTTTATCAGGGTTGCGCTGCGCCGCAAACACGGTTTGCGGCCTGTTCCATAATCAATCGCCTGCGCGATCCATTTTGCCGGCACATCCTTGTACCGGGAAAAGGCCTGAATTTTTCACATGGGGATTTCGAATTTTTCGAGGTACCCGTGCGGGACAGGGAAGTCCTGCCATTTTCAATCACGCAGTTGATTGAAAATGAGCCAAACCGAAAACCGCGTTTTCGGTTTGCGTGAAGAA
>JALVUB010000306.1:10252-15468 GCA_027023915.1 Sedimenticola sp. | reverse complement strand
AGTTCTTGAATCAATCTATCTGCTTGGGCAGGGCAGAAGTTTTCGTCATAGCGAAGCAGGACCTTTGATTCGCGCCGGTTGCAGCGCGACATCCATTGGCGCTGAACTCCTTTCCGATCAGGGTCGAAAAACTTTTTTGGGCGTACAAAGGGAACCGGGGCGCTTCATAGCACGGTCTGGTGGAGTCGAAATAAATCGTCGTTCAGAATTGATTCGTCGGCTCCCGGTGGTGGCGTTGACCCAATCATCACATAAATTGATAGAAGAAGGGCCGGAATTGCGGCGGCGGTTTCTGGATGAGGCGTTGTTCCACGTGGAACATGATTATCATGAGGTGGTAAAAAGCTATGTCAGAGCGATAAAGCAGCGAAATAAGGCTTTGAAGACCGGAGATACTATGCTCGCTCGATCTTTTCACCCATCCATCGTTTCAAAAGGTGAACGTATCACCAAATTACGAGAGCGGTTCGTTCAACGACTTATCGATGTTCTGCCGACGCAACTTGAAAACCTGGGTGCGTCTTTTGATTCGACGGTCGAATATCGACGTGGGTGGAAGGAAGGGAACCTGCTACAGGCGTTGGACCACCACCTAAGCGACGATCTTCGTTTGGGATACTCCACTGTAGGTCCTCACAGGGCGGATTTGAAAATTACCATAAAAAATCGCCATGCTGCTAAGGTGCTTTCCCGTGGTCAACAGAAAATTCTGGTCTATGGGTTGGTCTTTTCATCGATGATGTTGATGAAAAAGGAACCACAAATTGAAAGACCTGTCGTGCTTATTGACGACCTCCCGGCAGAGCTGGATAAGGTTAGAATATCGGCTGTGTTGGATTGGTTGGGTTCCCAGCCGTTTCAAGTATTCATGACAGCACTACAAAATTTTTCAGTAGGGACGAATGCGGTAAAAATGTTCCACGTGGAACAAGGCAAGTTGTATTGATGCACCTTTGCAACAGATCTGCTCAAACCGAATCTGATACAATCCCCCCTGTTCCTCAGGCAAGGCCTGAAAATTTGGTCCTTCCTCCGGCACACGGAAGCGCCAGCAATGGCGCCAAGCCATTGGTTTTGGAGTAAACCGCATTTACCGAGTGGCGACGCTGAAAAAGTCATGAAACGCCTTTATCAGCGCTTCGTTAGCAGGAGTTTTCGATGACAAAAAAGGGTAAGGAATACGACTCTTCCTCCATCAAGGTTCTCAAGGGGCTGGATGCGGTTCGCAAGCGTCCGGGCATGTATATCGGAGATACCGACGACGGCACAGGCCTTCACCACATGGTGTTCGAGGTGGTTGACAATGCCATCGACGAGGCCCTGGCGGGCTATTGCCACAGTATTGATGTAACTATCCACATTGACGGATCGGTGAGCGTTACCGATGATGGTCGTGGTATTCCGGTGGATATGCATGAGGAAGAGGGCAAATCCGCCGCCGAGGTCATCATGACCATTCTTCATGCCGGCGGAAAGTTTGACGATAACTCTTACAAAGTGTCAGGTGGTCTTCACGGCGTGGGGGTCTCGGTAGTCAACGCCCTTTCCGATGAGTTGGAACTCACAATACGTCGAAATGGAAAGGTGTGGTATCAGAAATACCATCTGGGCGAGCCAGAAGCGCCTCTGGCGCCGATCGGTGATATCGATGAAACTGGCACCACCATACGATTCAAGCCCAGTCCCGAAATATTCAGCGATACCGAATTCCATTACGACATTCTCGCCAAGCGCCTTCGGGAACTGTCATTCCTGAACTCAGGTGTTCGCATCCACCTAAAGGACGAACGTGGCGGGCGGGAGGATCTCTTTGAGTATGAAGGGGGAATCCGCGCCTTTGTCGAACACCTCAACAACAAAAAGACCCCGCTTCATCAGAAAGTTTTCCATTTCACCGCCGAACGGGACGGCGTGGTGGTGGAGGTCGCCATGCAATGGAATGAGTCCTACCAGGAAGCTATCTTTTGTTTTACCAACAATATTCCACAAAAGGATGGCGGTACTCATCTGGCTGGCCTGCGAAGCGCTTTGACCCGAACCTTGAACCAATACATTGATGAAGCGGGACTCTTAAAAAAACAGAAGGTTCATCCCAGCGGGGATGATGCCAGGGAAGGGCTTACCGCTGTGTTGTCGGTAAAAGTACCCGATCCCAAATTCTCTTCCCAGACCAAAGACAAGCTGGTTTCATCGGAAGTAAAAGGTATCGTTGAAAGCCTGGTATCCGAGAAGCTTCGTGAGTTCTTACTGGAAAATCCAACTGATGCCAAGGCTATCGGCAGCAAGATGGTGGAGGCGGCCAGAGCCCGGGAAGCCGCCCGCAAGGCGCGTGAGATGACCAGGCGAAAAGGTGTGTTGGATGTTGCCGGGCTGCCAGGTAAATTGGCTGATTGCCAGGAAAAAGATCCCGCGAAATCAGAGCTTTACCTGGTAGAGGGTGATTCCGCCGGCGGATCGGCCAAGCAGGGACGTAACCGTGCCTATCAAGCCATACTGCCGCTCAAAGGAAAAATTCTGAACGTGGAGAAAGCGCGCTTCGACAAGATGCTCTCCTCAGCCGAAGTAGGCACACTCATCACCGCGCTGGGTTGCGGCATCGGTAGGGAAGAGTTCAACCCCGACAAGCTACGTTATCACCGCATCATAATCATGACCGATGCTGATGTGGATGGCGCCCACATTCGCACCCTGTTGCTCACTTTCTTTTATCGCCAGATGCCGGAGCTAATAGAGCGTGGCCATGTCTATATCGCACAACCACCACTTTATAAGGTGAAAAAAGGAAAACAGGAACGTTATCTCAAGGATGATCTGGAGCTGAACCAGTACCTGCTACAAATGGCGCTGGATGGCGCTGAATTCCATGTCAACGCAGAGGCACCGCCCATGTCAGCTTCCGCCCTGGAGGCGCTGGCGACTGAATTCATTGCCGGCCGTGCCATAATCGCCCGCCTTTCCCGCCGTTATGATGGCCGCTTCATGGAAGCGCTTATTCAGGTACCGCCAGTGGATGAGCAATTGTTGTCCAGCGCCGAGTCCATCAACGATTGGTTGCAACAGGTCCAAAAACTGCTTCAGCAAGAGCAGAGCGTGGCGGAAAGCTACAAACTCATCTTGGATAGGGATGAAAATGGAGAGCCCAGATCAATTTCCATTATCCATTCGACTCATGGCATAGAAAACCGGCGTGAACTGCCACTGGAATTTTTCCAGAGCGCGGACTACCAAAAACTCAGAGTGCTTGGAGAGAAACTTCAAGGGCTGTTGGAAAGAGGTGCTTATATACGTCGGGGAGAGAAGGTTCAACCAGTGGACAACTTTGGTCAGGCGCTCGAATGGCTGATGGCCGAAGGCCGAAGAGGGCAGCATATCCAGCGTTATAAAGGTTTGGGCGAGATGAACCCTGAGCAGCTGTGGGAAACTACCATGAACCCCGAATCCCGGCGTCTGCTTCAGGTAAAAATCGAAGACGCGGTGGGAGCTGATGAAGTGTTTACCACGCTTATGGGGGATGAAGTGGAGCCCAGGCGCGAATTTATAGAGACAAATGCCTTGTCAGTGGAGAATTTGGATATCTGACCTGTTTTATCCACAGGATGCTCATACTGTGGATAAAATGTGAGTTAATCTTTCCTTTCAAGAGGTAGCTCAGTCATTTTCGACTCGATCCAGGCTTCCACTTCCCGGGTAATCTGGGATGCCTTTTTGCCTTTTGTTTCGATGGGCGGACCGACCACCATGTCGATGGTTCCGGGATATTTGAGAAAGCTTCGGCGCGGCCAGAACACGCCAGCATTGAGGGCAACTGGAATAACAGGATAGCCCGAATGCTCGGCAAGCAGCCCGCCGCCAATACCGTATTTGTGGCGTTCACCCGGCTGGGTGCGGGTGCCCTCGGGGAATATGATGATGGTGCGGCCTTGTTTCAGCAATTCCGTGCCTCGCTCAATAATTTTTCGAACAGCCTTGCGTCCCGATTTTCGGTCAATGGCGATATTGGGCACCGCCGCCAGCGCCCAGCCGAAAACCGGAATCCATGTCAGTTCTCTTTTCAACACCCATGACTGGGAAGGTGGAAGTATGCCCCGCAGGGAAATGGTCTCCCAGGCCGACTGGTGCTTGCTCATGATGATGGCTGGCCCCGAGGGCAGGTGTTCCTCTCCCTGAATGCGGTAATCCAGCCCTAACAGCCACTTCATAAACCAGATATTGCTTCGTGCCCATGTATTGGCCATTCGGTCTCGTAAACCGAGAGGTAATGCCAGTCCGATGGTGGACATGCCCAGGCCGAATATCAGGGTGGTGAGTATCAGGGACAGGAAATAGAGCGACGAACGCAAAAGTACCACGGTTTCACGCCTCTTCCCGCAAAAGATGTTCAACCACGGCGGCCAGGTCGTCGAAAATCTCTGCTTGCAAATCACCAAGATTTTGCACCGTTCGTTCTCCCTTGCCGGTGCGCACCAGAATGGGCTTGGCTTTGACGGTGACGGCTGCTTCAAGATCCCGCAGGCTGTCTCCCACAATGGGCATGTTTTCCAGAGAGACATCCCAGCGGCGGGCGATCTCCTGATAAAGCCCGGGCTTGGGCTTGCGGCAGGGACAATCGTCTTCCGGCCCGTGAGGACACCAAGCGATGAGATCCACGTGTGCGCCGAAGCTGGCCAGCTCCCGGTGGAATTTCTGGTGCATGGCGTTCAGTGTGCGCTGATCGAACAGCCCCCGGGCTATTCCAGACTGATTGGTGGCCACCGCTACCGAATAACCAGCCTGGTTTAGCCGTGCAATCGCTTCCAGGCTGCCGGGCAGTGGAATCCACTCCTCCGCGCTCTTGATATAGTTGTCGGAGTCCTGGTTGATGACCCCGTCTCTGTCAAGAATGATGTAGCGCTGAATCATTCCATATCCCGGAACTCGGAAACCCGGATGCGCCCATTAATCATGCGGCTGTTCCGCCGCATCAATTTTTCCATTTTGTTCCAGAAGGCTTGGTTCAGATCGAAATCGGCGGCGATGCCGGTGCCCATGAGCAGGATCAACAGGTCGGCCACCTCTTCCGAGAGTAAGTCCTTACTTTTTCCTTTGGTCACGCAGGAAGAGATCTCTCCAAGCTCCTCGGCCATGAGCGCCACCCGGTAGGTGAGCTCCTCGCCACCGGTATTCTTGAAATCGTGTTTGTCGTGAAAAGCCTGCACGGCTGCCATCATTTCCTTCCA
>JALVUB010000306.1:0-10242 GCA_027023915.1 Sedimenticola sp. | reverse complement strand
CCCTGATTGCTCCTTGCTGCTGCAACCTTGAAATGTCCGCCACCTGCCGGAACAGCGCATGGAGCCGACGCAGCAGCGCAAGCCGGTTGCGACGCAAGTTGGCGTCCTTGGCCATCACCATCACCTGATCGAAAAACCGGTCCACCGGATCGCGCAGGCCAGCGAGCTGTTCCAGCGTGGCCACATAGTCGCGCTTTTCCAGCAACGGCTCGACCGCCGTTTCCTTTTCTTTGAGAGCCTTGAACAGGTCCTGCTCCGCCGCTTCCAACAGCAAGTCCGCGGAAACATCATCGGGGATCTCCTCCCTGGCCTTGCGCAAAATATTCCGAATCCGCTTGTTGGCCTCAGTAAGCGAGTCCGATTCCGGCATATCGAGAAAACGGCCCACGGCCTCCACCCGGGCGAGAAAATCCGGCACTGTGCGGGGGTTGACGGCCAGGACCGCCTCAAAGCGTTGGGGTTCAACGCCGTTATCGCCAAGCAACCCCTTGAACCGCTCCATAAGAAAATCGACCACCTCTTGCACCACGTCCGGTGCTGGCGTATCCATCAGGCCCAACAACTGACTGGCAGCGTGCTCCAGGAATTCCCTAAGGTCGATCGTAAGTAAATGCTCACTTAGTATGCGCAGCAACCCCAGTCCGGCCCGCCGCAAGGCAAAGGGGTCTTTGTCACCGGTGGGCTTGAGCCCGATGCCGAAGATGCCTACCAGGGTGTCCGCTTTGTCCGCCAGCGAGACGGCAATGCCCACAGGCGTTTCCGGCAGGCGGTCACCGGCGAAGCGTGGCAGGTAAAGTTCTTCCAGCGCCAACGCGAGCGATTCCGGCTCACCGTCCCGCTGGGCCTGATAGCGACCCATGATTCCCTGCATTTCGGGAAATTCGCCCACCATGTCGGTCATCAGGTCACAACGGCTGAGCAGGCCGGCGCGGCTTGCCAGGTCGGCATCGGCGCCTGTTCGGTTGGCGATCCAGGCGGCCAAGCCCGCCACCCGGGCCGATTTGTCATAAAGGGAGCCCAGTTTTTGCTGGAAAACCACGGTCTTGAGCGATTCCAGACGATCTTCCAATCGCTGTTTGCCGTCCTGTTCCCAGAAAAACATGGCATCGGCCAGACGCGGCCGGATGACCCGCTCGTTGCCTTCGGCGATCACCTCCGGCTGGGGGCTGTCGATGTTGGCGATAGTGATGAAATGGTTCATCAACCGCCCTTCGGCATTCAGCAGCGGAAAATACTTTTGGTTCTTCTTCATGGTAAGGATGAGCGCCTCCTGGGGAACCGACAGGAAGCGCTCTTCGAAACTACCGGTGATGGCCACGGGCCATTCGTTGAGTGCCGTAACCTCTTCAAGCAGCTTCGGGTCCAGATCGGCGCGACCGCCCAGGGCCTCGGCGGCATTTTCCACCTGCTTGCGGATGCGTGCCTCGCGCTGGTCGAAGTGAGCGATCACTTTGCCTTTTTCCTCGAGCACACGGGCATAATCTGCCGGTTGTTCCAGCACGATGGGATCGGGATGGTGAAAGCGGTGACCGCGGGTACTGTTGCCGGCAGCGGCGTCCAGCAGGGTGCAAGTCACTACCTTGTCGCCATGCAGAAAGAGCAGCCAATGCACTGGCCGCACGAACTGGGCCTCGGAACTGCCCCAGCGCATTCGTTTTGGAATGGGTAGCCGGTCCAGGGCGTTCCGGGCGATCACTGGCAGCAGCTCGGCGGCAGGTCTGCCCTTTTCCACGCTTTCGAACACCAGCCAGGCGCCTTTGTCATTTTCCAAGCGCCCCAGGGCGTCCACGGTGGTGCCGCAGGAGCGGGCAAAGCCTTTGGCGGCCTTGGTGGGGTTGCCATCGGAATCGAATGCGGCTTTAACCGCTGGTCCTCGCCTGGTGATTTCACGATCGGGCTGGGTGAGCGAACAGCTCTTTACCAGCAACGCCAGGCGGCGGGGGCTGGCATAAGCCGTTACCTCGCCATGGTCCAGCCCGGCTTTTTCCAGGCCGGAAACAAATTCGTCGCGCAAGGCTTCCGACAGCCGCCGCAGGGCAGTGGGTGGCAGCTCTTCGGTGCCCAGCTCGAAGATCAGATCCGCGGACTGACTCATGCCGCCTCCTCCTTTTTCATCATGGGGAAGCCAAGCCGTTCACGGGCTTCATAATAGGCCTGGGCAACGGCCCGCGCGAGGCCGCGCACCCGCAAAATGTAGCGCTGACGTTCAGTGACTGAAATGGCGTGGCGGGAATCGAGCAGGTTGAAAGCGTGGGAGGCTTCCAGTACCCGATCATAGGCCGGCAGTGGCAGGCCGGCATCGATGAGACGGTTGCAGTCCGTTTCCGCTTGGTCGAAGAGCTGGAAAAGAAAATCGACATCGGCCTGTTCGAAGTTGTAGGCCGATTGCTCCACCTCGTTCTGGTGGAAAACATCGCCGTAAGTGACAGTGCCCATGGGGCCCCGCGTCCACACCAGATCGAACACGCTCTCCACTCCCTGCAGATACATGGCGATTCGTTCCAGGCCGTAGGTTATCTCGCCGGTGACCGGACGGCAGTCGAGGCCGCCCACCTGCTGGAAGTAGGTGAACTGGGTGACCTCCATGCCATTGAGCCAGACTTCCCAACCCAGTCCCCACGCGCCCAGGGTGGGAGATTCCCAGTTGTCCTCAACGAAACGGACATCGTGGACTTTGAGATCCAGCCCCAGTCTCTCCAGCGAACCGAGATAGAGTTCCTGGATGTTTTTGGGAGAGGGCTTGAGCACCACCTGAAACTGATAATAGTGCTGCAACCGGTTGGGATTCTCGCCGTACCGACCGTCTGTGGGTCGGCGCGACGGCTGCACGTAGGCGGCGTTCCAAGGTTCTGGACCAATGGCACGCAGGAAAGTGGCGGTATGGAAGGTGCCGGCGCCCATCTCCATGTCGTAGGGCTGCAACAACACGCAGCCTTGGTTTGCCCAATATTGCTGCAGGGCCAGAATCAGCCCCTGGAAAGTGGAAAGGTCCGCGGAACCGCTCATTGCGAAGTCACCGTGCGCTTGGCGTTTGGGAAAAGCGGCAATTATAGCCCCAGCTTTTTCTCCAGGTAGTGGATGTTGGCGCCACCTGCCTCAAAACCGGCGTCGCGCATGATGTCGGCTTGCAGGGGAATGTTGGTCTGGATGCCTTCTATGACCATCTCGGAGAGGGCGGTGCGCATGCGGGCAATGGCAGAGTCGCGATCCTCGCCCCAGGCGATGAGCTTGCCGATCATGGAGTCGTAATAGGGCGGCACCGTATAGCCATTGTAGATGTGGCTATCGAAGCGGATGCCGGGTCCGCCAGCCACATGGAGCTGGGTGATTTTGCCGGGGCTGGGCATGAAGTTTTCGGGGTTCTCCGCGTTGATGCGGCATTCAATGGCGTGGCCGCGCAGCTTGATATCGGCCTGGGTGTAGGGCAGCTGCTCGCCCGCGGCGATGAGGATCTGTTGCTTGACGATGTCCACCCCGGTGACCATTTCGGTGACAGGATGTTCCACCTGTACACGGGTATTCATTTCGATGAAGAAGAACTCGCCGTCCTCGTAGAGAAACTCAAAAGTGCCGGCGCCCCGGTAACCGATCTCCCGACAGGCCTGGGCGCAGGCATTGCCGATTTTCCGGCGCAGTTCGTCCGGGATGCCCGGCGCGGGCGCCTCTTCCACCACTTTCTGGTGGCGGCGCTGCATGGAGCAGTCCCGCTCGCCAAGATGGATGGCGTTGCCGTGCTCGTCGGCCAGGATCTGAAACTCCACATGGCGCGGGTTGGCCAGGAATTTCTCCATGTAAAGGGTGTCGTTGCCAAAGGCCGCACGCGCCTCCTCGCGGGTGAGGGCCACTGCGTTGAGCAGGGCCGCCTCGGAATGAACCACCCGCATTCCCCTTCCGCCACCGCCGCCGGCAGCCTTGATGATGACCGGATAGCCGATCTGTCGTGCCAGTTCCAACGTGCGTTCGTTGTTGTCGTCAAGCGGCCCGTCGGAGCCAGGTACCGTGGGTACCCCGGCGGCCTTCATCGCCTCGATGGCCGAGATCTTGTCACCCATCAGGCGGATGGTCTCCGGTTTGGGACCAATGAAAATGAAGCCGCTGCGCTCCACCTGTTCGGCAAAGTCGGCGTTTTCGGAGAGGAAGCCGTAGCCGGGATGGATCGCCTGGGCGTCGGTGACTTCGGCGGCGCTGATGAGCGCCGGCACGTTGAGATAACTTTCGGCCGAGGCGGCCGGGCCGATGCAGACCGACTCATCGGCCAGGCGCACGTGCTTGAGGGTGCGATCAGCCTCGGAGTGGACGGCCACGGTACGGATGCCAAGCTCGCGGCAGGCGCGCAGGATGCGCAGGGCGATCTCGCCCCGGTTGGCTATGACGATCTTGTCGATCATGGTGCCGCCCTCACTCGATGATGAACAGCGGCTGGTTGTACTCCACCGGCTGGCCGTTTTCCACCAGAATGGCCTTCACCGTGCCGGCGGTATCCGACTCGATCTGGTTGAGAATCTTCATCGCCTCGATGATGCAGAGGGTATCGCCCGGCTTCACCTGCTGACCTTCGGTGACGAACGGCTTGGCGCCGGGGCTGGGGGCGCGGTAGAAGGTCCCCACCATGGGCGAGCGGATCACATGGCCTTCCAGATCCTCCGATGCCTCTTCCGCCGGTGTGCTCTCGGCCGCCGCGGGCGCTGCCGGCGGCGCGGCGGCCGGGACAGGCGCTGACGCAACGGGAGGCGGCGCCGAGCTGTAACGGCTGATACGCACCGATTCCTCGCCTTCATGAATTTCGATTTCGGCTATGTCGGATGTTTCCAACAGTTCGATCAGCTTTTTGACCTTGCGAATGTCCATGGGAAAACCTGCTCGTTCAGTTCGGCGATGTGCCGGTTCTCTCCAGCGCGGCCTGCAAGGCCAGTTCATAGCCCACAGCGCCGAGGCCGCTGATGACTCCGACGGCCACATCCGACAGATAGGAGTGGTGGCGGAACGGCTCCCGGGCGAAGACGTTGGAGAGATGCACCTCTATGAATGGGATGGTCACGCCCAGCAAGGCGTCTCGCAGCGCCACGCTGGTGTGGGTGAAAGCGGCCGGGTTGATAATGATGAAATCAACGCCATCCCGGCCCGCCTGGTGAACTCGCTCGACCAGCTCGTGTTCCGCATTGGACTGGAAAAAATCGAGCTGATGGCCGGCTTGCTCGGCCAGGGATTTCAACCGGTGTTCGATCTCGTCCAGGGTGCGTGTTCCGTAATGGCCGGGTTCCCGGCTGCCCAGCAGGTTGAGATTGGGGCCGTTGAGAACCAAAAGCTGTGCCATGGAATGCGCCCGGAGAAGGATCTTGCAGCCAAATGCTGCAAATCGGCTGTCAATTTATTAAATTTTGCAAAAACAGGATCAAAAAGTCCAGGTTTTTGTGAGCCCGCTGATGACCCGGGAGAAGAGTTTACAGAGTTCGCGGTGGGGGACCGCTCCTACGGTTGCTGCGTGAGCCGTTCCAGCAGCGGTTTCAGGGTGCGCTCAGGCATTTCTCCGGCGCGTCGTGCCTGGATGTGGCCATTGCGGTCCGCCACCACGGTAAAGGGCAAGGCCTCCAGCCGGTCACCCAGCCGGCGTGCCAGGGCAATGCCCTTCTCCTGCCCCAAAAGAATGGGGAATTCAACTTCGTGGGTGTCGACAAAATCACGCGCGGAAACCGGATCATCGATGGCGATGCCCACGAACAGAACCCCTTTTTTCCGATAAGCCTTGTCCAGTCGAACAAACATCGGCATCTCATGACGGCAGGGTGGGCACCAGGACGCCCAGAAATTCACCACCAACACCCGGTCGCGCCACTCCTCCGCCCGCCAGGGGCTGCCGTCGAGATCCGGCAGGGTAAAGTTGGGCAGGCGGTCTTGTGGGTTGGCCGCTGTTTGCAGCAGCTCTTCCTTCTGCAACCAGTGGTAAACAAAGCTCGCTCCCGCGCCAAGAAGGATGCCCATGAGTGCCAGCAGAAAGAACTGTTTCGGTTTCATTGCAACACCTTGTCAAGGTGGGCCGCCAGCCCCTTGGCGTCGATCTCGCCCATGATTCGCAGCGCGCGGCGCTCGACTCCACGCCCGTTCCAGAAGATGAGTGCCGGTGGGGCGGGAATCTCAAACCGTTTTTGCAGCGCAAGATCCTCCTTGTCCTGATTGGTCACATCGGCCTGGAGCAGCACGAAGCCGGCCAGGCGGGAACGCACCTGGGGATCGGGAAAAACATTTTTCTCCAGCGTCTTGCAATAGACGCACCAGTCGGCATAGAAATCGAGCAACACCGGCTTGCCGGCCGCCTTGGCGGCGGCCAGCTCGCGTTCAAGACCGGCCACGCTTTTGATCCGCTTGAAATGCACCTCGGTACTGGTCACGGAAGCCGTGGCGCCTCCACCGGCGGGCAGAATGCCACGCAAGGGCTGGGTGGTGTCACGACCGTTTGCCGCCACTCCCACAAGATAGAGCGCGCCATAGATCAACAGTGCCACGCCCAGTCCCTTCCATAGTTTGCGCCATCCCGAAGCGCCCTCCGGCAGGGGTTCCAGCGCGCCCATGTAAACCGAAGAGACCACCAACAGCAGACCCCACAACAGCAAGGGAATCAGCGGATCGAGAAAGCGCTCCAGCATGGTGATCGCCAGCGCCAGCATGATGACGCCAAAAACCGCCTTTACCGCATCCATCCAGCCACCGGCCCGGGGTAACAGCTTGCCGGCTGAGGTGCCGATGGCGATGAGCGGCGTGCCCATCCCCAGGCTCATGGCGAACAGTGCCAGGCCGCCAAGCTGCCAGTCGCCGGTCTGGCCGATGAAGATCAGCGCGCCGGCCAGCGGCGGCGCCACGCATGGCCCGACAATGAGTGCCGACAACAGTCCCATCACCGCCACCCCCGCAATCTGACCGCCCTGCTGACGGTTGCTCAACTCGGTGAGCCTGCTCTGCCAGGAAGTGGGCAGTTGCAGGTCATAAAACCCAAACATCGACAGCGCCAGGGCGACAAACACCAGGGCGAAGAGGCTCAATATCCAGGGATTCTGGAAGGCGGCCTGCAAATTGGCGCCGAAAAGGCCGGCAAAGATGCCTGCCAGGGTGTAGGTGACGGACATGGCGAGAACGAACACCAGCGAGAGAAAAAAGGCGCGTTTGGTGGTCACTTGGTGACCTTGCCCGGCGATGATGCCAGACAGAATGGGAATCATGGGGAAGACGCAGGGCGTGAAGGCCAGCAGCAGCCCCAGTCCGAAAAAACTGGCAAGAACAAGCCAGGCGCTGTCCGACCGGAGCATGTCCGCTATGCGGTCCTGCTCTGATTTTTCGCCTGTCGCGCCCGCGTCGGCATCTGTTGCCTGCGTGCTGTTGTCCGTAGCGGTGGTGGCGCCTGCTTCCGGCAGGGTCAGGTCGAAGGTTTTCGTCTGTGGCGGATAACAGATTCCCTTCTCGGCGCATCCCTGGTACTTCACCGTCAGCCTGGCGTTGAGTCTTTCCCTGTTCCGTCGTGTCAGCGGTATCCCCACCTGAAAGTCGTGATCGAACACCGGCACGTCACCGATAGTGCCGTCGGGTTTGACCCCGTGCTTGGTTTTGGGTTTCGGCAGCGTCAGTTTGCCGATGGCGATGCCGTCTCCCTCCATGGAAACGGCCAGCTTGTCCTGGTAGAGATAGGTGCCGTCGGCCACCTTGAAATCGAGCCGCAACAGATTGCCACTCACCACTTCGGGAGTCACCTGGTAGGCTTGTTCCGGTGGCAGAAAGTTGTCCTGTTTCAGCCCCAGGCCCTCACCCAGGGCACCCAGGGCCGCGAGCGCGCGTGAGGGATTGTCGTTGGATGGGGTGGCCTGGGTTTCCGTTGAGGCATTGCCGCCACCGGTCGAGCCGTTCATCTCCTGAAGAGACTGTTCCGCCTCCATGGCCGCTTCGGACGCCACCGGCGGAGGTTGGTCGGCCTGACTGTCAAGCGCCACCAGCAGGGTCTGACGATGTGGCGGAAAGCAGATGCCCCCTTCCCAGCAGCCCTGGGAGCGAACATCCAGCTCAATCATCTCCGGTCGTTTGTCACCGGTGAAATGGACAGGAATCACCGCATCCACCCCGTGGTGGTAGATCTCCATGTCGCCGAAAAAGGGGTCTTTCTTGATTTCGCCGTCCGGCAGATCCGCTTCTCCCAGGGTCACGCCCTTGGTGGCCGTGTCGAAACGGAACTTGCTTCTGTAGAGGTAGTAGCCGTCCGCGATGTCCCAGTGCACCACGATCTTGTGGCCTTTAACCTTGCTGGAGATCCGGTAGGCCTGATCTGGCTTGAGAAGCTGGCGTTGGTCGAAGGCGGCATGTACAGTGGATGACGCCGCCACCAGTAGCAACACGAGAATCTGAATCACTCGGTACATAAGCTCTCCTCGGCCCAGCGCAGATAGTCGGGGTGTCCGTCGGTCACCGGCAGGGCGATGATCTCCGGTACGTCGTAGGGATGCAGCCGCGCCAGTGTATCCCGCAGACCGGGCCAGCGCCTGGGGGTGGTTTTGATTATCAACAACTCTTCTTCCTCTTTTTCAACCTTGCCCTGCCAGCGGTAGATGGAACGGACAGGCCCGCCGATGTTGACACAGGCGGCCAGCCGCTGCTCCACCAAAGCGGTGGCGATTTCTTCCGCCCGCGCCGGCGGGCAGGTGCAGAGCACCACCAGCAGGGAAGAGACCGGCGGAACGTTTTGATTCATTTCATTGAAAAACGATGAGAGACGGCCTTGAATTAAACGTTTTTGACCACATCTGTGCAAGATGCCCGTGCCGCTGTTTTTTCTGTTTTTGTTGATTGCGCCACTGGTGGAGCTCTACCTGTTAATTCAGGTGGGCAGCGTCATCGGTGCGCTCCCCACCATTTTGTTGAGCATCTTCACCGCGGTTTTGGGCGCGGGGTTGGTTCGAATGGAAGGTCTTTCCGTGCTCTTCAGGGTGCAGCAGACCCTGGCGCGGCGGGAAGTGCCCGCGTTGGAGATGATGGAGGGGGCCGTCCTGCTGGTGGCCGGCGTGCTGCTCTTCTTTCCTGGTTTCATCACCGACACGGTGGGCTTCCTGCTGCTGGTGCCCCAGGTGCGGCGCTGGCTGATTCTTGTCCTGCTGCGCCGTGGCGGCGCCATGGTCCAATCCGAGCGCGGTGGCCGGATACGGGTGATCGAGGGCGAGTTCCGGCGCGACGGTGACTGATGCCGTTGCGGCTCTTGACTTTCCCAAAACCGTCCCTATTATTAGCACTCACCTTGGGGGAGTGCTAACAGCCCCTTGAATCCAGTCATCAACAAACAGGCAATTTGAGGAGTATCTGTCTATGAACATCCGTCCCTTGCATGACCGCGTGGTCATTCGCCGCACGGAAGAGGAGACCACCACCCCCGGCGGCATCGTGCTTCCCGACACCGCCACCGAGAAGCCGATCCAGGGCGAGGTCATCGCCGTGGGCAACGGCAGGATTCTCGACAACGGCGAAGTGCGTCCGCTGGACGTGAAGGTGGGCGACAAGGTGCTGTTCGGAAAATATTCCGGCACCGAGGTAAAGATCGACGGCGAAGAGCTGCTGGTGATGCGCGAGGAAGACATCATGGGTGTCATCGAGGGCTGAATCAGCAGCCGCAGACCCTCTTAAGGCGCCGGCAGGCAGCCGGCTGAAGATCGGACAACAGAATTAGCTGGGGAATCAAAACCATGACAGCAAAAGAAGTACGTTTCAGTGACGAAGCCCGTCAGCGCATGCTGAACGGGGTCAATATCCTGGCCAACGCCGTAAAGGTGACCCTCGGTCCCAAGGGCCGCAATGTTGTGCTGGAGAAATCCTTCGGCGCTCCCACCATCACCAAGGACGGCGTGTCCGTGGCCAAGGAGATCGAGCTTTCAGACAAATTTGAAAACATGGGCGCGCAGATGGTGAAGGAGGTCTCCTCCCAAACCTCCGACGTGGCCGGCGACGGCACCACCACCGCCACCGTGCTGGCCCAGGCCATGGTGCGCGAGGGCCTGAAGGCTGTGGCCGCCGGCATGAACCCCATGGATCTCAAGCGCGGCATCGACAAGGCGGTGGAAGCCGCCGTGGAGCAGCTAAAGGAGATGTCCAAGCCGTGCGAGGACTCCAAGGCCATTGCCCAGGTGGGCGCCATCTCCGCCAACTCCGACACCGCCATCGGCGACATCATCGCCGAAGCGATGGAGAAAGTGGGCAAGGAAGGGGTCATCACCGTGGAAG
>JALVUB010000305.1 GCA_027023915.1 Sedimenticola sp. | reverse complement strand
ATTCTCAGGCGGCTGTTGCCCACCCGTATGCTGGACCGGGCGCTGTTGAAGGCTTCGGGTGAAGGGGGACGTTGAAAGATACGTTCAGTCGCGAGCGCAGCCTTCCACCTGGCCGGCGAAATAACGCCCAAGAAAACAGTCGAAATCTTCGCTCTCCTCCGCCTCCATCTGCCGCTGGCGCTGTAGCGACTCTTGCGCGAGACGGTCCAGATCGTCGCTGAACGCCTTTTCCAGGGAACGGGAGCCGTGACTGTGCCACTGCGTTCGTGAAAGCCGGTTGGCGAATTGGTAGAAACCCTCGGCACGGTCCCGCATCTCCCCCAACATTCTCCCTGAAGGCGTGAGATCGGCATCCGCCACCTTGGCCTGCTGATCCCGCAGGCTTTCCAGATAACCCGCTTCACCCGTCCAACTTTTGGCGGCTTCGGCAAGCGGCATCATGGCGTCCAACAGTTCTCCGGCCCACTGACGGAATAGAACCGCCTTGCCGGCGCGCTGGAGCTTGAGCTGGGGATCACGCCCCTGGTGAGCCACCCAGATGAGGTTGCGGTCGATTTCGCGACGCTCCTCCTCGTCGATCCGGGGGCTGTCGCGCAACAGGCAGTAGAGCATGAAAAGGTGGAGAAAAAGCATCTGGCTTTTGTCGATGCCCAGCGGGTGATAGGCGTTCACGTCAAGGGAGCGCAGCTCCACATAGCGGATGCCTTTTTCCAGCAGCGCGCGGCTGGGGGTCTCCATGCCTTCGGGAATGGCCTTGGGGCGTACCGAGCTGTAATACTCGTTTTCGATCTGAAGCTGGTTGGCGTTGAGCTGGCGGTATTCCCCATCCACTTTCACGCCGATGGCTTCCCAAAGTGGGCAGGGGGTCTGGGTGGCGCAGGCCAGGCTGTGGACATAGCCGTTGAGAGAGTCGTAGTTGGCCTTTACCCCCACCCCTTCTTCCTTACGGTTCTGGTAGCCGATATCGCCCATGCGCAGGGAGGTGGCGAAAGGCTCGTAATAGGTGGTGTCGTCAAACACCAGAAGGTCCGGCTCGCTGTCCGCGAAGAAGGATTTGCAAACCGCCGGCGAGGCACCGAAGAGGTAGGGGACGATCCAGCCATAGCGTTGCAGGTTGCGCACCATGCCCATGTAGCGTTCATCACGAAAGGCGCGCGAATCGTCGCCACCCACGAGCGCCATGAACATGGGCCAGAAATCGTCGTGCAGGGAGAAGTTGAAATGGACCCCCGCGATCACCTGCATCACCCGGCCATAACGATGGCCCAGCCCCACGCGGTAGATGTATTTCATCCGCCCCGGATTGGAGCTTCCGTAACGGGCGATGGGAATGCTCTTCTCCCCCGCCAGAATGCAGGGCATGCTGGTGGCCCAGAGAATCTCCTCGTCCAGCCGTTCCCACACATAGCGGTGCAGGCCGGCCAGATGGGCCAGTGCCTGATCGAAATCCTCGAACGGCGGGGTGACAAACTCCAGCAGCGCCTCGGAGTAGTCGGTGGTGATCCAGGGATGGGTGAGCGCCGACCCCAGGGCGGCGGGATGGGGCGTGGTGGCGATGCCACCGCTGCGCGCCACCCGCAGGCTCTCTTTTTCCAGCCCGACCCGGCCCTTGAACAGCAGGCCCGGTTCCCCCTCGCGGGCGATGCGGGCCAGCAGAGCCTCGATGCTGGGACAGCCGTCCGGCACGAATCAGGCCCTGCTTCTCACCGCGAAGCCTCCATTGCGTTCACTTGGCCTGGGCGGTGACAGGCGCCTGCTGGCGGATGTAATCGGCCAGAATGTGGGCCGCCTCGTCCTGCCAGATGCGGCCTATGCCCTCGGGGTCGTCGTCCTTGTCGTTGTCCTGGACATTGTCATCCTCGTCATCGAGCGACTTGAGCGGCGGCAGGCCGCGGGCGGCGCGCAATCTGTTCCGGCGCGCCAGCTCTTCCTTTTCCCGTGCCTCCCACTCCTTGCGCCGCACCGATTCCACCAGGGACACTTCTTTCTGCTCCTCCAGCCGTTGCAGCTCCCTGCTCTCGCCATTCAGATAGATGAAACCAGGGTCCCTCTTCACCCGCTGTTTGTGGCGGGCGCGCAACAGCGCCAGTTTCACGCCTCGTTCCAGGCGCTCATGCTCCACCGCCTTGATATGGGCCCAGGGCAAGGCGTTGTCCAGCCCCCGCTCGCCGTGCTTGTTATCCTCGGGCACGTCGGAGAAAAGAATATCGGGGGTCACTCCACGATTTTGTGTGCTGCCGCCCTGCACCCGGAAAAACTGGGCAATGGTGAGCCGCAACCGTCCCAGGTCGGCCTTGTCGCGCGAGAACTGGCCAAGGTCAACCAGGGTCTGCACCGTGCCCTTGCCGAAGGTGGGCTCGCCCAGGATGAGACCCCTGCCGTAGTCCTGAATGGCGGCGGCGAAAATCTCCGATGCGGAAGCGCTGTTGCGGTTCACAAGCACCGCCAGCGGGCCGGTGTAAACCTCCTCCGGGTCGGTGTCCCGTTCCACGTCCACCCGCCCACGGGAATCCTTCACCTGCACCACCGGTCCGAAGTGGATGAACAGCCCGGTCAGCTCCACAGCTTCGGTAAGCGAACCGCCGCCGTTGTTGCGCAGGTCCATGATGATGCCGTCCACCTTCTGCCTTTGCAGCTTGGTGATGAGCCTGCGTACATCGCGGGTGGTGCTGCGGAAATCTTTCTTGCCTTCCGCCTGGCCACGGAAGTCACGGTAGAAGGCCGGAAGCTCGATAACGCCGAAACGCATCCCGTCCACCTGGATCACCTTGGATTTGGCGGCCTGATCCTCCAGCTTGATCTGGTCGCGCACCAGGGAGATTTCCCTGGCGCCGCCCTGGTGACCGGCTGACTTGGGCAGAATGCTGAGCCTCACCACTGTGCCCTTGGGCCCGCGGATCTTCTCCACCACGTCCTGCAGGGGCCAGCCCACCACATCCTCCATTTCCCCGTCGCGCCCCTGGGCCACGCCGATGATGCGATCGCCGGGCTTGAGCTGACCACTCTTGTCGGCCGGCCCGCCAGGCACCACTTTCTGCACTTCGGTGTATTCGTCCTTGGTGCTGAGAACCGCGCCTATGCCCTGCAACGAAAGCCGCATCGAGATATCGAAGTTTTCCGACCGCTCGGGAGACATGTAGGAGGTATGGGGCTCAATGCTGAGCGTGTAGGCGTTGATGAAGGTCTGGAAAACATCGTCCGCGTCGAACTGGTGTACCCGGCGGCGCAGGCTTTTGTAGCGCTTCTCAAGGGTTTCACGGATCTTGCTCTCATCCTTGCCGGCAAGACGCAGGCTGAGGATGTCGTTCTTCACCCTTTTGCGCCACAACGCCTTCAGCTCGGCCTCGTCCCTGGGCCAGGGAGCCTTTTCACGGTCGAAGCGGTAACTCTCCCTGCGGTTGAAGTCGAAACGGTTCTCCTTCAACAGATGCAGCGCCCAGGCCACCTGCTGATCCACCCGCTCGCGGAAACGGCGGAAGATCTCGAAAGCCGGCTCCAGCCAGCCGTGGGAGATGGCATCGTCCAGCTTGTGGCGGTAACGCTCGAAAAAGCGGATGTCCTGCTGGGTGAAAAAGCTGCGGTTGGGATCGCAGGATTCGAGATACTTGTCGAATATCCTTGAAGAGAGGCTGTCGTCCAGCTTCACCTTGCGGTAGTGATAGCGCTGCAACACCTGGTTGACGATGAGCGCCGTCTGCCGCTCTTCCCTGGTCGGCTTGAGGTCTGCCATGGGCACCTCTTTCACCATGGCCAGCAGGTTCCCGGCCAGCGCCATCAAACCAAACGCGAGCATCCAGCGGGTGACTCTATGTGATCTCATCATTCGGGTTCTGTTCCAAGCTTTATGACCAAAACGAAGCGAAGCCGCTCTCCATGGTTGCTCCCGGCGGTTGCCTCAACCCGATGAGCAAGTCGATATAGCCAGCTTCATCGGGTGGGATGAAACCGTGCCGGACGAGAAAATCGATGATTACAAGGTTGCAGTTGAGCTTGAACTCATCGGTTTCCCGCACCAGACGGGCCACCTCTTCCAACGGCAGCAGGGAGAAGGACTCCACCTCGCCATCCCTGTTTCGAGGCTCGAAATCGGGAGAAAGTTCCAAATCGTAGCAGTAGAGCAGGTCGGGCCGGTATCCCCTCCCGGCCACTCTATTGTAGCTCACCAGCCCGGCGGGCACCGCCCGACGGGCCAGTTCCGGCGCCATGCCGGCCTCTTCCATGCACTCTTTTTTCAGATTGTCCTCCAACGTCACCCCCCAGGGCAGGCCGCCGGCCACCAGATTGTCCAGCCGTCCCGGATAGATACGCCGATCACGGGCGCGACGCCCCAGCCACATCCAGATGCCGTCCTCACGGCGCACATAGCCGTTGAGATGCTGACCGAAAGCGCGCGTGCCGAAATGGGCCGCCACGGCGCGGTCAAGAACACAGAACGCCTCCTCCCGCCCACCGGCGGTCACTGGATAAGGCTCCCCCATGGGCGGACTCACCAACCCCAGCTCTCCCAGCCGCTCCGCCACCTCGGCAAGGGCCGCGGTACGGGAGTCGAAATCGTCCAGGCCGGGCGCCAGGGTGACCTCTTCGCCGGTGATTCTGAAAACCGCTGGAAACCGCTTCAGCTCCCGGGCAAAGGCCGGGCGCAGCCAGCCCACCACCCTGCCCTCCATGCGCCAGGGCAGAAAAGGCTCTTCCACCGGCGGATTACAGGCGCGCAGATGGCGCAGATAACCGCTCAGGTCACTCATCGCCCCGCTCCGCCGCCACCGCCTTCGCCTGTTGCCAGGCATTTTCCCAGGTTTCCAGATCCAAGGACCGGAAATCATTCACGCCTTTTTCCCGCAACTGTGTCTCCATGATGCGAAAACGGTTTTCGAAACGGTCGTTGGCCTGACGCAACACCTGCTCGGGGTCCAGGCCCAGCAGCCGGACGAGGTTGGAAACAGCCAGCAACAGGTCGCCGGCCTCGTGCGCCAGGGCCTTTTCATCCCGCTGCGCCATGGCCTGGCGCAGCTCGGACAGTTCCTCTTCCACCTTGGGCAGACAGGTGTCGGCATCGGGCCAGTCGAAGCCCACCCGGGCCGCTCTTTTCTGCAACTTCTGACCCCGCGCCAGCGCCGGCAGGGTGCGGGCCACGCCGTCCAGGGCGCTGTGCTGGTTCCTGCCCGCACGCTCGCGCTGCTTTTCCGCCTCCCAGGCCTCGCGCAACGCCTGCTGGTCCTGACAACCGGCACCGCCGAAAACATGGGGATGGCGACGCAACATCTTCTCCACGATGGCGTCCACCACATCCTCAAAACCGAAGGCGCCCGCCTCCTCCGCCATGCGGGCGTGAAACACCACCTGAAACAGCAAATCCCCCAGCTCGTCCTTGAGATCCGCCAGATCACCCCGCTCTATGGCGTCCGCCACTTCGTAGGCCTCTTCGATGGTGTAGGGCGCTATGGTTGAAAAATCCTGCCCGCGATCCCAGGGGCAGCCCTTCTCCGGATCGCGCAGGCGGCGCATGATCTTCAGCAATTCATCTATGCGGTGAGTCATGGCGGCCAAGCGTGGGAAAAGGGTCATTGTAGCCTGCCGGTTGGCTACAATCGAAAAAAAGAGACTCAAAAAAGCGGATGAAAGCGATACTTTTTGATCTTGACGGCGTCATCTACGAAGGTGACAAGGCGGTGGCCGGCGCCGCCGAGGCAGTGGCCTGGGTGAGAAAACAGGGTATCCCCCATCTCTTTCTCACCAACACCACCTCAAGACCCCGAGGCGCGCTGGTGGAAAAGCTGGCGGGAATGGGCATTCCCGCCGGGGAGCAGGATCTTCTCACCCCGCCAGTGGCGGCGCGGCAGTGGCTGCTGGAACATAAATGCAGGTGTGTCGCGCCATTCGTGCCCACAGCCACCCTGCCGGAATTTGCCGGCCTGCCCCTGGCACAAGCCGAAGCGACAACAGCCGACGCCGTGGTGCTCGGCGACCTGGGGGAAGAGTGGGATTTTCCCACGCTCAACCGCGCTTTTCGCATTCTGCTGGAGAACGACGCTCACCTGGTGGCGCTGGGCATGACCCGCTACTGGCGGGCGCCCGACGGCTTGCGCCTGGATGTGGGACCGTTTGTCCGCGCGCTGGAATACGCCACCGGCAAGGAGGCCGTGGTGCTGGGCAAGCCGGCAATACCCTTTTTCGAGTCGGCGCTGGCACTGTTGGGAAGCGCGCCGGACCAGACCCTGATGATAGGTGACGACATCCGTGGGGACGTGGCCGCGGCTCAGGCCGCCGGGTTGCGGGCGGTGCTGGTGCGAACGGGCAAATTCAGGCCCGACGACCTGGAGCTAGGAATTCAACCGGATGGAGTGTTGGATTCCGTGGCCCAACTGCCCGACTGGTGGCGACGCAACGGGATTCGATAAAACGCGCCTTGGGAACCTCGGAAAATTCGAGGCGCCCGAAGTCCCGCTATTTTCAATGACGCAGGGAACGCCCTGATAAAAGCCGTCCATGGCCTTGTCAGCGTCGCCGCGCCGCAAACCGCGTTTTCGGCTTGCGTGGAGAGAAATTGCCGGGACGGCAATTTTGGCCCCCCTTCAGTGCGGCGCCGCGCCCAATACCAGAGTGCGTTCCAGCAACCTGCCGTCCCGCCGCAACTTCACCTTTACCCTGTCGCCCGGGTGGTGTTCGAGCAGCGCGATGCGCAACTGGCCATAGCTGGAGATGGGGCGGCCATCCAGTGCCACTAGCAGATCGCCCTTGCGTAGCCCCGCTTTCTGCGCGCCGCTGTCCGGCGTCACCCCGGTTATGCGAAGCCGGTGGCCGGAACTGTCTATCATCACCCCCATGAGCGGGCGCGGCGGCAGCTTCTTCCGTTCCGGCACCACCAGATAGTCGGCCATGCCCGGCTGCACCCCTGGGTCGGCCGCCAGCACGATGGCCGAGGTCACCGGAATCCGACGCGCCACCCGCTTGGGTATGCCGGAGCCCCAGGCCAGATGACCGCTGCCGGCCAGCACCACCATGTGCTTCTTCGGGTGTGTCTGGAGATAGCGGGCCACGGACTGGGCCATGCTCTCGTCCCAACTGTACTGCACGTCGAGAAAGCGCTGAAAACCGCCGGCATGTCCGCCCATGTGCTGGGCATAGATCATGTGCAGGCGGTTGCGGTAGGCTTTGTCGGAACGGTCGATGGTTGCGGGCAGGGCCGACCGTTCCTTCTTGTTCAGTCCGCCGATCCCCTTTTTTGACACCGCGTCGGTGATCTCTCGCCTTACGTTCAGGGCCACCAACGGAATTCCCTGTTCCCTGGCGTAACGAAGAATGGGCCGGTAAAGCCGGTAATCGAAGCGCCAGCGATCAAACCACTGGGTCTTTTCCAGCATCAGGCGCTCATCGACACGACCGGCAATGTAGTCGTCCAGCCACTTCTGATAGGGCTTCTGAAAAAACTCCATGCCGACGGCGAAATCCACGCCCCGCCTTTTCAGCCCCCGGATCACCGCCAGCTCAAGCAGATGGTGGCCGTAGTTGGTGTGGGTCTCTCCCACATAGACAACCCGCTTGCGCGCCAGTTGGTCCAACAGCCGGTCGAAATTCCCAAAAAGCCTGCCCCGCGCGTCGAGAACGGTGTAGGGTGACGGCGGCGTGCGCTGTAGCTGCTCCAGATCCTTGCATCCGGCAAGCAGCAGCAACGGAAGCAGTAACCAAAGATATCGGCCCATTGATTTCCTCGTTTTTGGAGGGCAGGCTTACCCCCGGCTAATGGAAGAACACCCCGTAGGAGCGGCGTCCCCGCCGCGAACCCGTGGTGGCGTGAAGCGCTTTCGTCGTTCGGCGCGGGGACGCGCCTCCTACATCTGAATTCTCACGCAAACCCGCACCTGAAAAATGAAGCGCTATCTTATCAGCCTGCTGCTCTGGCTTCCGGCCCTGTTGCCGGCGGCACAACACCCGCCTGTCGTCCACCATGAGATGGCGATCAGGCTCATCCCCCAACAGGGCCGGATCACTGTCAGGGATACCCTGACCCTGCCCCGGCCTGAAAGCAGGCTCGATTTTCTGCTCCATGATGGCCTTCGCCCCAGCCTGCCGGAACCACAAGGCAGGCTGAAGCGCCTGGAACCGGTAAACGCCAGCGTGCCCGCCCATCACTGGCGGCTGCAACTGGAAAAGCCGACACGACGGATAGAGCTGGCCTGGTCGGGCGTCATCGTCCATCCGCCCGAGGTGGAGCGGCTTCACGCCACGCCGGGCACCATTTCCGAAAAGGGCGCCCAGCTCTCCGGCGCCACCCTCTGGTATCCCGAGATTCCCGGCCATCTGGTGCGCTTCCGCCTCGCCCTCACCCTGCCCGGGGGGTGGCACGGCATCAGCCAGGGCAAGGGAACGGACGATCTGAGAACCTGGGAAGAAACACAACCCCAGGCAGCTATCCACCTGGTGGCCGGCCCCTACCACCTCTATCGCCGCAAGGATGGAGAACGCGAGATCCAGGCCTGGCTGCTGGAGCCCGACGAGGCCCTGGCCGGCCGCTATCTGGAGGCCACGGGCCGCTATCTCGCCCTCTATGAAAAGCTCATCGGCCCCTACCCCTACGCCAAGTTCGCCCTGGTGGAGAACTTCTGGCCCAGCGGCTACGGCATGCCCTCCTTCACCCTCCTGGGCGGCAGGCTGCTGCGGCTGCCCTTCATTCTCTACAGTTCCTATCCGCACGAGATCCTGCACAACTGGTGGGGCAACTCGGTCTATGTGGACTGGGCATCGGGCAACTGGAGCGAGGGGCTCACCGCCTACCTGGCCGACCATCTGCTTCAGGAACGGCAAGGCAAGGGGGCGCAGTACCGGCGCGACCTGCTGCTCAAGTACGCCCACTGGGTGAAGGCGGGCAACGACATTCCCCTGGTTCGCTTCCGCGCCCGCCACGGCGAGGCGAGCCAGGCCGCCGGCTATGGCCGCATGGCCATGGTGATGCACATGCTGCGGCGCAAGCTGGGAGACCGCCTCTTCTTCGCCGGACTGCGCCGTTTCTACCGGGACAACCGCTTCGCCATCGCCGCTTTCGACGATCTGCGGACCGCTTTCGAGAAGGTGTCGGGCCTTTCCCTCGCCCCCTTCTTCCGTCAGTGGACCACCCGCACCGGCGCGCCCCGGCTGCGCCTGAGCCGGGTTCGGGTCCGACGGAGCGGCCAGGGATGGGAGATCAGCGGCCTGTTGGAGCAGACCCAGCCCCAGCCGCCCTTCCGGCTGGAAGTGCCGCTGTCGCTGCAACTGGAAGGCGCATCCCGGCCGCGTGTTTTCAAGATCACCCTCGCATCGCGGCAACAAGCGTTTCGGTTTCGGGTTGAAAACCGACCCGCGCGGCTGCGGGTGGACCCCGACTTCGACCTCTTCCGCCAACTGGACGAGGCCGAGATCCCGCCTTCCCTGGGCGGCCTCTTTTCCGCCGATTCCCTGCTGCTGGTGCTGCCGGACAAGGCACCGGAAAAACAGCTTGCGGCCTACCGGGCCCTGGCCAGGGCCTGGCAAGCGCGCTATCGGCAACTGAAAGTGGTCACCGACGGGCAACTGAAAGCGCTGCCCCAAAAAGGCGCCGTCTGGATACTGGGATTGGAAAACCGCTTCGCCGGCCAAGTAATAAAGGCGCTGCCCCAAAACCAGGCGCGGCTGGACGACGAAGCCCTGGTGGTGAAGGACAACCGCCACCCCCTGAACGGCGGCAGCCTGGCGCTGGCCGCCGGACGCAGGCCGCTGTTGGGCCTGCTGGTTTTGGGCGACCCCGAACAGGCCGCCTCCCTGGCCCGGCGCCTGCCCCATTACGGCAAATACGGCTATCTGCTGTTCGACGACCAGGGCAAAAACCGCCTCAAGGGGCAGTGGTCCACCGGAGGCGGCGCTCTGGAAGCCCGTTTTCCCCCGTAGGAGCGCCAGCGGTCCTCATTCCTGGAACTCATATAGCGCCCGGATCTCCTCCGGCCAGATCTCGGGATTCACCGTCTCCAGGATCAGGGGGATCTCTTCGAAACGGGGATCGTTCATGATGTAGCGGAAGGGTTCCCACCCCAGCTTGCCCTTGCCCAGGCTCTCGTGACGGTCCACGCGGCTGCCGAGATCGGGCTTGGAGTCGTTCAGATGCATCCCCCGCAGGTAGCCGAAACCCACCACTTGGTCGAACTCGGCAAAGGTGGCTTCGCACGCCTCGGCGGTGCGCAGGTCGTAACCGGCGGTGAAGGTGTGGCAGGTGTCGATACAGACCCCCACCCGCGATTTATCCTCCACCTGCTCGATGATGGCGGCCAGGTGCTCGAAGCGGTAACCCAGGTTGCTCCCCTGCCCCGCCGTGTTCTCGATGACGGCGGTCACCCCCCGCGTCTGCTCCAGCGCCCAGTTGATGGAATCGGCAATGCGCCCGAGACAGGCCTCCTCGGAAATCTTGCGCAAGTGGCTGCCGGGGTGGAAATTGAGCTGCTCCAGCCCGAGCTGTTCGCACCGGCGCATCTCGTCGAGAAAGGCGGCGCGCGATTTCTCCAGCCCCTCCTTTTCGGGATGGCCCAGGTTGATAAGGTAGCTGTCGTGGGGCAGCACATGGCGCGGCGCGATGCCCACCTTCTCCAGATTGGCCTTGAAAGCGGCGATGCGCTTTTCCGACAGCGGCTTGGCATGCCACTGGCGCTGATTCTTGGTGAAGAGGGCAAAAGCGCGCGCGCCGATGGCCTGGGCGTTGAGGGGCGCGTTCTCCACCCCGCCCGCCGCGCTGACATGTGCTCCGACCCGTTTCATGGCCGTGAAGTATACCCCGAGGAAAAAACCTTGGATTAGAAACAGATGAACCCATGTGAAACTCTGACAAAAGCCTTCCATGGCTTTATCGGCGCTCGCCGCGCCGCAAACGCGGTTTGCGGCTTGCTCCAAAATCAATGGCTTGGGACCATTGATTTTGCCGGCACATCCATGTGCCGGAGGAAGGTCTGAATTTTTCAGACCTTCCCATGTGAAAGTGGAGCCGGAACCACTACACTGCTGAAAAAGCACGAGGATTCCATCGATGGAAAAAAAGAACTTTTCCCTGGACGGCAACGACGGCAAGCCGCACATCGAGATCAACAAGACCACCAGGCAGAAGTTCTGGCAGAGCCCCAATTTCACCTTCTGGCTCTACCTGCTCTTCATTTTGCTCTCCTTCCAGTTCTGGCAGGGCTACCAGGAGACCCGGCGGCAGGAGATCCCCTTCAACGAGTTCCTGCAACACGTAGAGAAAAAAGAGGTGACCGAGGCGGTGGTGACCGACAAGCTTATCAGCGGCACCATCAGGGACGCCCAAAGCGGCCAGACGAGGCGGTTCGTCACCTTCCCCCTGTGGCACACCGACCTGGCCCGGCTGCTGGAGAAGAACGGCGTCAAGTTCGTGGTGCGCCCCTCCAGCGACTGGTTGAGCAACTTTTTCTTCAACTGGGTGCTCCCCTTCGGCCTGCTGTTCCTGCTGTGGGGCTGGTTCGCCCGGCGCATGGGGACCATGGGCAAGGGGTTCCTCAACCTGGGCAACAAGGTGCACATCCATCCCGACTCCCTGCCCAAGGTCACCTTCGACGACGTGGCCGGCGCGGAAGAGGCGAAGGAGGAGCTGAAGGAAACCATCGAGTTTCTCAAGGACCCCAAGCGCATCCAGCGCCTGGGGGGGCGCATGCCCAAGGGGGTGCTGCTGGTGGGGCCGCCCGGCACCGGCAAGACCCTGCTGGCGCGCGCCGTGGCCGGCGAGGCGGAGGTGCCCTTCTTCAACATCTCGGGCTCGGAGTTCATCGAGATGTTCGTGGGCGTGGGCGCCGCCCGGGTGCGCGAGCTGTTCGAGCAGGCGCGCGAGAAGGCCCCCTGCATCATCTTCATCGACGAACTGGACGCCATCGGCCGCGCCCGCGGCGCCGGGCCGGTGATGGGGGGCCACGACGAGCGCGAGCAGACCCTCAACCAGCTCCTCACCGAGATGGACGGCTTCGACCCCTCCACCGGCGTGGTGGTGATGGCCGCCACCAACCGCCCCGAGATCCTCGACAAGGCGCTGTTGCGCGCCGGCCGCTTCGACCGTCAGATCGTGGTGGACAAGCCCGACCTGGAGGCGCGCGAGGCCATCCTCAAGCTGCACGCGCGCAGGCTCAAGCTGGCCGCCGACGTGGACCTGCACACCGTCGCCCTGCGCACCCCGGGCATGGTGGGCGCCGACCTGGAGAACATCTGCAACGAGGCGGCCATCCGCGCGGTGCGCAAGGGGCGCGACGCGGTCACCATGGAAGATTTCGAGCAGGCCATCGACCGCGTCCTCGCCGGCCCGGAGAAGAAGCACCGCGCCCTCAGCCCCGAGGAGAAGCACCGCGTGGCGGTGCACGAGTCGGGCCACGCCCTGGTGGCGGAGACGGTACCCACCGGCGAGCCGGTGCACAAGGTGAGCATCATCCCGCGTGGCATCGGCGCCCTGGGCTTCACCCTGCAACTGCCGGTGGAGGAGAAGTTTCTTTCCACTCTGGACGAGATGAAGGACCAGATCGCCATTCTTCTTGGCGGAAGGGTGGCGGAAGAGCTGGTGCTGGGCGGCATCTCCAGCGGCGCCTCCAACGACCTGGAGCGCGCCACGGAGATCGCCCGCAACATGGTCACCCGCCTGGGGATGAGCGAAAGGCTGGGGCCCCTCACCTGGGGCCGGGTGCGCGAGCTACAGTACCTGAGCGGGGTGGAACAGGAGGAGCGGAACTACTCCGAGGAGACCGCCCGCCTCATCGACGAGGAGGTGCGCGCCCTGGTGGAGGAAGGCCAGCGGCGGGCGCGGGAAATCATCGAAAAACGGCGCGATGCCCTCGACCGCCTCACCGCTGCTCTGGAAGAGAAAGAAGTGCTTGACGGTAATGAGGTGAAACAGTTGCTGGATCAATGACAGCCTTCGCCCGCTGGGTTATAAAAAGGCATGTAGGAGGTGATCGTCATGGCAGTAAAAGAGAAAGTGGAAGAGTTGGAAGACCGGCGGCTGGAAAAGGAGATCGCCGACATAAAGGACGACCTTTCCGTGCTGCGGGACGATCTGGCCGACCTTGCCCGGGCGCTGAAGGAAACCCTGGGCGACTACCGCCAGACCGCCCGCGAAGAGGTACGGCGCAAGGCCGGCGAGGCTCAGGCAAGGATCGGGGAACAGGTCGGCAAGGCCCGCGCCCTGGGAGAAGAGGCGGTGGAACAGATGGAACGCAAAATCGTGGAGCGGCCGCTGGCCAGCCTGCTCACCGCCGCCGGCATCGGCTTCATCCTTGCCCGTCTTCTGGAAGGAGGACGCAGAAACTGAAAGGGCCGGCCGATATTCTCATCGCCGCCGCCGATCTGCTGGAGGCGGAAGGGCGCAGCTTGCGCCGCAACACCCTGCGAACCGCCCTGGCCGTGGGTCTGGTGGTGGTGCTGGTGCTTCTGCTTCTTGCCGGCTTCGGCTTTCTGCTGGCGGCGGTCTATCTGCGGGCCGCCGCCCACTGGGGAAGCGCGACGGGCGCCCTGGTGACCTCGGGAATCACTTTTGTTCTGGCTGGAATCTTGTTATGGCTGACGTTTCGCGCCATCCGCTGACGGTGGAAGAGGCCAAGGCCCGGCTGCGCGAGGTGGCCGCCGATGCCACGCCGGCCGCCTGGGTGCGGGAGAACCCCTGGAACGCGATGGCGCTGGCTTTCGCCGCCGGCCTGCTGGCGGGGCTGGAGGACGATGCACGCCGCCCCATGGCTTCGGCGCTGGCGGAATTTCTTGCCCTTGAACTGACCGCCGCATCGGAACGGTAGAGTTTCCTCACAGCGGAGAGCCAAAACGGCTATTTCAACAAATCCACCTTGAAGCCCTTTGCCCGCAACACCTCGGTCCGGTGTTGCAGAAAGCGTTGCAGGCTGGGCTGCCCGAGATAGCCCCTGGTGGCCACATAGTCGATAATGCCGTGAAGATGGAAGGGGCGCAGCCAGGTATCGGCACGGAACACCTCGCGCCCCTTGTCGTCAAAAAAAACCCAGGTGGGAGTGTAGATCACGCCCAGCTTACGCGCCCATGCGCTGGCGGCCAGCGGGCGGCCATCCGGCGTGGTCAACCGCTCGTTTGACCAGATGTCCACCTGGGCCACATCCAGGTTGCTCAGGGAGGTGAGCAGCGCGCGCCGCTTGAAATGGTCGCCATGCAGCTCGTCGCAAGGGGCGCAGGTGGCCTGCTCGAACAGCACCGCCAACATGCGTCCCCTGGGGCGGTTGGCGAGATTCAACGGATGGGACAGGAAGAAGGGCTCGGCGTGCATCTGGCCGCTGGCGGGACTGGGGTTGAGCGAGCGGTAATACTCTTCCAGGCTCTGCTTCTTTTCCCGATGGCCGGCCACATAGTCCAGCACCGTTTCGAACTTGTGCGGCGGATAGTAGCCGTTGAGGCGAACCACCACCCGCCCCTGCTCGTCGAGGAAAAGCAGCGTGGGGGTGTATTGGACGCCGATCCGGGCGGCGAACTTCTTTTCGGTGGTCTCACGTCCCTGAAGATCGGTCACCTCGCGATCGCCCCAGATATTGATGGCAATGACATCGAAATGCTTTTGTGTCTTTTCCGCGATCCGGCGGTTGCCGAAGTTCTCCCGCAGCAGGCGGGCACAGTAGGGGCAGCCGTTCTGATGGAAATAGAGCAGCACCCGCTTGCCAGCCTCCTTTGCCTCGGCCACGTCCTCGCGCAGATCGAGAAAAGACTGCTTGAACCAAGCCGGCTGCTCGGGATAGCCCGCCTCTTCGACGGCGGACGCCGTCGCCATCAGCAGGCACAGCAGCGCCCACAACCATGCGGCCCGGCTTCGTGCCGATGCCCGCGCTATGATCGAGGTTTGCCACCGGCGCGCCCCTTGTGGCGCCGCGCCCCCGGTCGGTTCAATGTTCCCCATGGTCTGTCCTCCTCCATTCCTGCGATCTCCAGCAGCGCCCTGCGTTCTTCCCGCTCCAGTTCGCGCCACTGACCTGCCTTGACCTTGCTGTCGAGAAAGATAGGCCCGAAACGGACCCGTTTCAAACGGTTCACCACCGCGCCCACCGCTTCCCACATGCGCCGCACCTCCCGCTTGCGGCCCTCCATGAGCACCACGTGGAACCAGCGGTTGCTGCCCTCCCCTCCAGAATAGACCACCTCCTCGAAACGGGCCGGGCCATCTTCCAGTTCCACCCCGGTCACAAGCCGGCGCACCATCTCTTCCGTAACCTCGCCGTGAACGCGCACGGCATACTCCCGGTCGATGAGGCTGGCGGGATGCATCAGCCGGTTTGCCAGCTCGCCGTCGTTGGTGAAGAGCAGCAGGCCGGAGCTGTTCACGTCCAGCCGGCCCACCGCGATCCAGCGGCCGCGCGGCAGGCGGGGCAGCCGCTGGAAAACGGTGGGGCGTCCGTCGGGGTCCCGGCGGGTCACCACCTCCCCTTCCGGTTTGTTGTAGAGCAGCACGAAGCGCTCGCCGCCTTTCAGCCGCCGGGCCGAGACCGGAC
>JALVUB010000304.1 GCA_027023915.1 Sedimenticola sp. | reverse complement strand
GTTTTGCCTGATACAGCAGGCGGTCGGAGCGTGCGCCGCCGGGCTGACCGGAGGCGTACAGCCGCACGCCGGCTTCGCCAACCCAGACCAGCAGGGTGCCGACCCGCGCGGCCAGGGCCGCGGCGCGGTGCGATACCCGCGTGCCGGGTTCCAGCATGATGCAGGCGAGGCTGCCCACCGGGATGTGGGTGCGCACACCGTTCTTGTCGATGACCACGAAGCTGCCGTCGAGCACGTCGATCTCGCCGCGCTCGATGAAAATCATGGAGATGCGTTCCTTCATGGCGATGGGCTTGAGCGGCGGCAGCATGGCTCAGGCGGCGCGTGGCTTGACCTGGCGGCGAATGAGGGCCTCCTTTTCGCGCCGTGCCAGACGCAGATCGTAGTCGGATTGGAGGTTGAGCCAGAACTCTGCGCTGGTGCCGAAATAGCGGGCCAGCCGCAGGGCCGTGTCAGCGGTGATGGCCCGATTGCCGTTCAGGATGGCGGTGATGCGGTTGGGCGGCACGTGCAAAGCCCGCGCCAGGGCGTTGGCAGACAGACCCAATGGTTCCATGAATTCACGGCGCAACAGTTCCCCGGGGGTGCTGAGTGGCAGCAGTTGCTGATCACGGCGCTTGTCGTTCATGGCATCGTTCTCAATGGTAGTCGGTGATCTCCACGTCCCAGGCATGGCCATCGTCCCAACGGAAACAGATGCGCCATTGGACATTGATACGGATGCTCCACTGGCCCGTACGATCGCCGCGCAGGGCTTCCAGCCGGTTGCCCGGTGGAGCTTTCAGATCTTCCAGGCAGGTCGCGGCGTCCAACAGCCGGAGCTTGTCGAAGGCCCTGGGCTGGATCTCCGGTGGCAGTTTTCCAGTCCGTCGTCCCTGGAATACCGTAGCCGTCGCCTTGTCACGAAAATCCTTTATCACGACAAGATTAGTATGTGTTACGTAATACGTCAATCAGGCACGGCGGATCAATAGCAGACCACAGCCGAAGGCTTTGGCGGGGCCGATGCCCGGCGGATGATCGGCATCGCCTTTCAGCAGTTGTAGCAATGCTTGAGAATCCCCCACAACCAGCTCGCCTTCGAAGGTAACGGTAACAATCTTTCCTGGCCGTCGCCCTTTGAGAAAATACAGGGGAGGATGTCGCTGAATGCGCAGGTTGCGAATAGCCGAAGCTCCTGCTCCCAGCTTGCGTTCAAGCCATGTGCGTTGCTGCTCTTCCTTGATTAGGGGTACGCGGATCTTGCGTTTGGGGTCATCCTTGTCCCGAATGGTTTTGGTGACATTGGCAGTAAGGCGAAAAGCGAGTACTTGTCCTTCACTTGGCTTTGGATCAAACTGGCGAATCGCCAATAGTTGTGCGCGCTCAGAGATCTTTTGTGGTTCGATGGCCGACTGCATCAACACCTCGGCACCCTGCGCCAGGTTCATCCGTTCGATGCGATAAAGAAACGGCGCCGATACGTTGGCCTTGCGCTCGATGCCGGGAAACAGGGTCCAGAGGGCACGATGCCATTCCCAGGCGTTGTCGAGCCTGCCGGGCATCAATCGGACTTTACTCAGGTACATGTTCGCCCTCCTGTTGATAGAGATGGATTTCGCGGGTGGCGAACTGGCGCTTGCGCCCATAGAGTGGCATATCACGTAGCCAGTACAAGGTGGATTCGCCCGACGGATTCTCTTCGCTGTAGATGGTACCAGCGCCAGGGTCGATCAGCGCAAAGGCCGATTCAAAATCCACCGCCTCGACCTCGGCTTCGAACGGAGGGCGGGAGGGAGGACAGGATCGGCGCCCCAGAAACGGGGTGTACACCGGTCTTTCCAACGCCTGGCGAATTTGCTCCAGGTTCCATTGGGCGTCGTCCGACACTTCGAGTAGCACTGTGTACTGGGCATCGCACCAATATTCCCGATAAGAAACCACCGGGTCTTTTCTTGGCTTGCCATCCACCTTTCTGGGCTCCAACACGGTGTGATAGTCAGTGATGCGTTGAGGCTTGTGTTTCGTACGGTCTACCCGCACCGCTATGCAAACAGCGGCGGACAGAGATTGCAGGCCACTTGTATCCTTGCGGTCGATACCCAAGCAGGCCGCCAGCAGCCCCAGCAGGGCGCTGCGGGTGGGGATCATCTCGGTATGGCGAAAGTCCTCGTAGGTGTGACCACCCCAGGCTTGCATGACGCCGCACAACTTGAGGGCGAGGAAACGTCTCATCCCGATTGTTTCATTTGCCATCGTTACGAATCCAAGCTTCCAGTTTGGAAAGTCTGGCGAAGGTTTTTGGGTCTTCCCCCGGTTCACCAAGCTGGAAGGCCGCCACCTTTTCATCCAGGCCGTAGCCTTTGTGGATTTTCCGCCAGTAGTCCTTCAGTGCTTCAATGGAGGGTGCAAGAAAGCCGCCCCGCTCAGAAACCGGACGCTCGAAGGCGTTAGCCAGCGACACGGGCTGGTCGCTGAAGCTGACCATGACGAAGTCGGCCAGGTTGAAGGGCGCGGTGCTCTGGTTCTTGGCCGTGGGCACCACGGTAGCCAACATGTGCAAGACATGTTGAGCGATCTCCAGCGCCTTGTCCCGCGACGCGCCACCGAGGTTTTCTTGCAGCTGGCGGATGTTCAGGCTGGCGTAGCGGTAAAAGACACCGGCGCTAAATTCCTGCGTATTCAGATGTCCTGCGCCTTGCTCACCCTCTCCCTCTTCGGTTTCACCCACCTTGCGCTGCTGTTTTTCTTGTTCCACCAGATCATCCACAGCCGTGAACCAATCGATATCCGAGTCCACTGGGTGAGTGGTGATGGCATGAGCCACAGCCAGGGCGCCATCCACATTGGTCATCAGACCGGATGTTGCCATGCGACCAGATAGTGCGATATCCACCGCAGTCGCCAGTGCAGCACGTAACGATGCGGCGTCTTTTTCGATTTGCTTTTTCAGTTTTTTCTTGTCCGCATCTACTCCCGCCTGCTGAATCTGCTCACAGAACCAGGCCACCTCCTCGACCGCCCAAGGTGCTACGGCAACATCGCCCACCGAGGCTTCAGCCAGCCCTTCCTTGCCAGAAATCCATTCCAAAGCCTGAATCACGATGTTTTCAGGATAACGGTCTTTCAACTCATCAAGCAGTTTTTCCTGTAACTTCCCCAATTCACGCGTCCGGGTTGATGGTTGTCCCAAGTTTTCGCGGTAATACTCGCTTTTGCGCATGGCCCGCTTGAGCGATTGGGAAGAGATGCGCACCCGGCGATGTCCGCCGAAGATGGCGGTTTTTTGCATGTTCATGTCGTCCCGGTTCAGGCAGGACGGGCTGTGAGAGATCAACACATGGAAATTGATGAAGTTCTTCTCGGTCATGATTCAGTTTCCTCTTCAGTCGTGGGAACGGGAGTGAAATAGTCTTCGACGAGGCGACGCTTCTGGTCTTCATTCCAGTAGAAAAGGCTTTCTCCGAGGCGTTGCCAATGCACAGCCGGTTCGGTCTTCTGCACCAGCCGCCGCAACTGGATGAGGTCGTTTGGCCCGGTGGAGCGCAGCACCTGGAACAGGCGCATTTCACTGATGCCCGCCTGCTTGAGGGCCTGCCCCAGCCGCAGCTTGCCGTCGGCATGGCGGACGAAGGGGAGAAAAAACACCACGCGCCGCCATCCCACATCCGTTTGAATGCCTGGCAACAGCCGGTAGAAGGCCGGCACCAGCTTTAGATCGTCGGGTTCGGCCACGCGCCGCAGTTCGGCCCTGGGGCCACTGCCCAGTTCGGCATAGCGCCGCGCCAGGGCCACGAAATCGGGGGTGGCGTTTGTCTTGCTCATTTGGAGGCTCCTTTCAGTTTATTGAATTCGTCGCCCAGTGAGCGTTTGGCAGCGGCTAGCGCCTGAAGCATTCTGGGCTCATGGGCATAGGGCCTGGTGACCTGATCAAAGATGTCCCAACTCAATCGAATCAGCTCATCGCGCAGGCGGTCGAGCGTCGGTCCGGCCTCCGACCAGTGGATTTCCCGCAGGGTCTGGTGGATCAGGGGTTCGGATTGGTGGTAGTAAAGGGTTTCGGCTTCATCCTGGATACCCGTCCAATTGTCTTCCTCCGGGGCGCCTTTCCTTCTTCTGCGTTTGGGTTTCTCATGGCTGACTCCAGCTTTCTTCCCAAGGATCCAGACTGATTTTCTTAATATTTGTTTGATCTCAAGTGCAGATGACACATATTTCCTGACCATTTCATCGCCAGTCTCCCAACCTGGTTTCAAGGGAAACAACTCATGACGCCGCTCTAGAATGGTGGCCTGTTTATTGCGATAGCCGCCTACAATGAGCTGAGACGGACGCGCTAGATCACGCTTGAACTGCTGTACCACTTCGGCGGGATCATGTCCTTCCTTTCTGTCTTCCGAGGCTACCAGAAGGTGATTGAGTTGGGTCCAGGCTGGGGCGGTAGTCTTAAAAGAAAGGAAAGTTATCGAGTTGTCGTTCAACTTTCGTATGCGTGGAGAATGGGGATGCGCCCAAGTCCCAATTATTTTAAACCCGAATTGATTTGTGTAGAACTTTGCTATTGTTGTTTCGGTATTTATCCCGAGAAAATCACATGTCGTACTTGCATCCTTGAAAATCAGCTCAATATGGGCTGGTTGCCAAAAAAGCCCTCGTAGCAAACCAATGCTAGAAGCGGGTATTTCTGATTTTTCTTTTATCAGATCTACCCATGTGGGTTTATCATCGTATGTTGGCCCTACATATCCTGGAATAATCTTTGACTGGATGTGATTTATGTGAAGAATGTTACTCCAAACCGTACGGCGTAGGGATTGTTCATATAGAAATGTGGTTATGGGGACGCCACGCAATCCATACTTGAAACCCCCTCTGTTTCCACCTCCGAAGCTAGGCGCGTTGGACGCTTGATTGAACAGTGCAATGGCCGCTACTGGCTCACTAACGGCTACTACCTCTGATGCGTCAGTGAAAAAAGTATGACTTCCATCTCCAGCAGGCAACCCAGGAAATAACTTCTGAATAGAGGTCTCTTTTGATGCCTTCACTCCACGCACCTGCATGAACGGCCATTGCTCATGGCGCAAATCGAACCAGTCGATGAAAGGCTGAATACCTTGTGCATATTCATCCGGACTCATGGGCTGCCGAAGCCGCGCCCGCAAGGCTTTCTTGTCCTCCGGCGGAAACAGCACCTGGGTAAGGCAGATCATCAATTGAAGACAGGCCAGTTCCAGATCGTCACGCGGCAGGGCGATGCGGTAGTCGTCATTGGTACATAACACCTGCTCCAGGGTGATCAGGGCGGTGCCGCCCTGGTCCTGTACCGGAATCCAGGGGTCTTTCAACAAGTTCATGTTCTTTCCATCCTCATTCCTGTATCGGGGTAGTAAACAAATCGCGCCTTGCCTGAATCGTATATCCATTGCTTCTGGCCGCCGGGCTGCATCACCAGCCAGATCAAGCCGTCCTCTGGGGAGGCTTCTGGCAGCCCAAGCCCGCGCCAGGAGGCCGGAGCCGGCAGGGTGTTACGCATGATCCGCTCGGCCTGTTCCGATTCGGGATAGTCGGTAACGGGTTGATCATTGCCCAGGAAACAATAGCGGCCCTGCGCATCTTCGGTCACCGGGACGATGTTCAGGCTCATCTCGCCATCGCGCGTCAGCGTGGTCACGCGCTCATCATCGTCTTTCCATGCCCAGTCGGCGTCCGTGTCACTCATGAGTCGGGCAGCCATGCGGCTTCCATCTTCCGCCTGCCAGAACTGTTCGTAGCCCTCGACGATATCTTCGGGTTCATCAGGCCAAGCGTCTTCCTGGTACACCTGCTCAATGAGTGGGCGATAGGCCTTGGGGAAGTGCATTTCCGGGTTCTGGCGGACGAGTTGCTCGGTACGCCACAGCACCCGCTCGTTGGGCACCTTGCCGTTTCCGTAGATCAGCTTGTGAAGTTCGTATTGGCGGTTCTCGGGCAGCAGCACGGTGCAACAGGGCTGCTCGAAGCCACCAGGTCGTGCGCGTTCATGGCGATGCAGGCGGCCCAGCCGCTGGAACAACAGGTCGATGGGGCAGAGCTGGGTGATCATCCAGTCGAAATCCAAATCGAGACTCTGCTCGATGACCTGGGTGGCCACCAGTACGCCACCGGTGGCGCGCTCGCCCTCTTTGCCCCAGCGCCGCATGACCGCTTGCTGAATTCGTTGGCGGTCATCAAAGCGGTAGCGGGAATGGAAGAGAGTGACATCAATGCCAAGGGTTGAAAGACGCTCGTACAGAGCCTGGGCGTCGGCCACCAGGTTGCAGATCAGCGCCACATTAGCGCCGGCTTGCACGGCTTCGACGATGGCATATTCCAATGTGTCGTCGGGCAGCATGTTGGGAGATTCCCGCCATGCGATCTTAACGGTGCGGGATTGTTCTTTTTCCAGCCACTGTGCTTCGGCAGGTGGCAGTTCAAAAAAACGGACCCCTCGGGCATTGGCATAAGTGATGCGTGGGTATGCGTCTCTTTCGGTAAGTGTATTGGCATCGGCCCTCCAGGATTCCAGCAGGGCCTGGCGCAGTTTCAGCGGCAGGGTGGCAGACAACAGAACGGTGCTGCCGCCAATCGCGTGTTGGTGGCGTAGCACTTTATCCAGCAGTTGATACATATAGGCATCGTAGGCATGGATCTCATCGATGATGAGCACGCTGCGACCGATGCCGAAGCCGCGCACGAAACGGTGCCGCACCGGCAGGGCCGAGATCAGCACCTGATCCACGGTGCAGACGCCCATCTGACCGAGAAATGTCCGCTTGCGGCTCTGCGCCAACCAGAGGGCGCACTGAGCGCCGGCTTCCTGCTCCCGCGCCGACCACGCTTGTGCGGAACCAGCCTTTTTCTTCAGGTCGATAAAAAGCGGATTGAAGCGCGATTTGCCGTGGGCCAGCACCACATTGGCACCTTCAAACAGTCGCGACGCCACTTCCTCCAGGCGTTCCAGCATGGCATCCGCAGTGGCCTGGGTGGGCAACGCGAAGATGATGCTGTCCGCCTCACCGGCGGCCAGCAGGCGGGCGGCGTAAGCCAAGGCCGCTTCGGTCTTACCGGAGCCAGTGGGCGCCTCGATCAGGGTCAGACCGGCCTCCAACGGCAAGTCATCCACCAAAGTCTGCACCTGCCGGGGAGTATAGTCGGGATAAAGCTCGGCCATGCCTCCAGTGGTCGTCACCCGCCCCAGCATACCGCTCTCCTCCAGTACCAGTTCGGCAATGGGCAGGCGGGATTTGAAATAGGCATCCAGACCTTGTGGCTCGGAGACAAAGGTGAAACGCGGCTGTCCTGCCGCATTCTCTGTCATCGAACCCAGCCAGTCGCAAACCGAGCAGAACCCCGCCAAAAACTCCAGGTCGCAGGGAGGCGGCGGATCGTCCAGGCTCAGGCCGGCAGGCTTCAGGAAAAGGGCTTCCATGGCTTCAATGAAAGCCAGCCGTGCCGCCTGGTCCCGTTCGCGTATAGCAATATCCGCCATAGGCGGCGTGCCGTCAGGGGCTGCTTGTTCAGGGGGCTCCTTTCCATGATGTCCAGCCACTGCGCGAATCCACGGTTGCCATGCTTCCCAGATTGGCTCACCTTTGGGTACTTCCCATGAATCCCCGTTGGCCCTCCACTGAAAACGGTCGGCCAGATCCTCGAACAGCCAATACACAGCATACTCGCCGTGCCAATAGTCACGACGAATCGATGATGCCGCCTGGGGAAAGGTTAGGTTCTTCCAGAGTTCACGCCAGAGCCATTCGACCTTCATCTGAAAGCGGACATCGAACTTCCCAAGATCGTGCATGGCTATGACGAACTGCATCCATGCAACAGCCTGATTTTCGTCAAGCCCCGTCATGTGCAGCAATCGTGTCCCAATTGCCTGACTCAATAAAATCCACTGTTTGGTAATGGCCGCCACATCGAGACAGTGATAGACAAGAAGGTGATACCCGGCATCATCGCCTTTGCCCGCCTTGCCCCAATAGCGAAACACCAGTTCTTTCTTGGATTCAGCAGGGATCATCGTCCTCTTCCTTGAACCATTCGAATCCAATCCAGAGCACCAACAGGGCAAGCCAGGGGTCGTGGGATTTTTTGGATGAAGGCCCTGGTTCCGGCGGCCCCATTACGACATCCCACACAAACCAGATCACCGCGCCAATGCCAAAGCCAATCCAAAAAGCCAGGTCTTCCATAAGCATTCCTGCTCTCTATCACCGTGCCGACCATTCCATTGTCCACAGGCACAGGGTCATTTCGTGTCCCCGCCTTGAAAATATTGCGCCGCCGCGCGTTTCAGCCTCGCCGCCACTTCTTCTCGCAGAAAATCAGGCGCAAGCACTTCAACATCCGGGCCGTAGCGGAGGATGTCGAGAATCAACTCGGTGGGATTGGAAAAAGGGATACGCAACTCGAACCGGCCGTCATCGCGCCAACGGCCCTGCTGATCCGGGTGCCACTGCTCCTGTTCGATCCAGCGGGCCCGTTCGGGGGTGAAGGCGAGCACGGCAAGATGGCGGGAGGGGCCGCGGAAGATGCCGTAGCTGCTGTCGAACGCTTGGTCGAGGCGCTGGCGGGAAATTTCCCGGTAGGGCTCGGGCGAAGCGCCCAGCAGTTCGATCCGTTCGATGGCGAAAAGGCGCAGATCCTGGCGCAGGTGGCACCAGGCCTCGAGGTACCAGTTGTCCCGGTAACGGGTGAGGCGCTGGGGGCTGATGTGGCGCTCGCTCTTTTGTCCGGCGCCACGGGCGTGGTAGCGGATGAACAAGGGACGACGCCCCACCAGGGCCTCGGCCAGGGCGAGAAAGTGTTCTCCCGGCGGGCGGGAGGCCAGGCTCAGCAGGCGTATGCGGTTCCTGATTCCCTTACCTGACAAGTGCTGTTGGTCGAGCAGCTTGTCAATGCGCTGGCGCACAGGAGCAAGTTGGGAATCGAGCAGCCCCGGCTTCACCTGGTGCAGCAGTTGCTGCATCAGCAGCAGGGCTTGCAGCTCGCTGGCGTTGAACCACAGGCCCGGCAGCTCGAATTCGCCCTGGGTTTTGTCGTAGAAGTAGCCGTTTCGTTCCCGGTTGTACTCGATGGGCGCGCCCAGGTAGTCGCGCATCACCTGAATGGTGCGCTTGGCGGTGCGGGCGCTGCATTCCAGTTCCTCTTCGATACGGCGACGGGAAACCGGCCAGCGGGCGCCGACCAGAAGGTGATGAAGCTGATAGATGCGGTCGAAACGGTCCATGTCCCCGCCACCTGCTCAACCAGTCAGAAAGGGAAGCCTCCCGGCGGCATCCCGCCCGGCGGCATGCCGCCACCGGGAAAGCGCCCCTTCATGCCGCGCATCATTCTGGCCAGGCCGCCGCCTTTCATCTTTTTCATCATTTTCTGCATCTGGGCGAACTGCTTGAGGAGGCGGTTGACGTCCTGCACCTGGGTGCCGGAGCCGCGGGCGATGCGGCGCTTGCGCGAGCCCTTGATGATCTGCGGGAAGGCGCGTTCCTGGGGGGTCATGGAGTTGATGATGGCGATCATCTTGTTGATCTCCTTGTCGCCGGCCTGGGCCTTCACCGCGTCGGGCACCTGGTTCATGCCGGGCAGCTTGTCCATGAGGCTGGCCAAGCCACCCATCTTCGCCATCTGCTCCATCTGCTCCTTGAAGTCGGCCAGGGTAAAGCCCTTGCCCTTGTGGATCTTTTTCGCCAGTTTGGCGGCCTTCTCCTGATCCACCTTCTGGGTGATCTCCTCCACCAGGGAGACCACGTCGCCCATGCCGAGGATGCGCGAGGCGATGCGGTCTGGGTGGAAGGGCTCCAGGGCGTCGGTCTTTTCGCCCACGCCAAGAAACTTGATGGGCTTGCCGGTGATCTTGCGGATGGAGAGCGCCGCGCCGCCGCGGGCGTCGCCGTCCACCTTGGTGAGCACCACGCCGGTGAGGGGCAGCGCTTCGTTGAAGGCACGGGCGGTGTTGGCGGCGTCCTGGCCGGTCATGGCGTCCACCACGAAGAGGGTCTCCACCGGGTTGAGCGCTTTGTGGAGTACCTGGATCTCGGCCATCATCTCCTGGTCGATGTGCAGCCGGCCAGCGGTGTCCACGATGAGCACGTCGAACAGCCCCTTGCGGGCGGCGGCCAGGGCGTCGCGGGCGATCTGTTCCGGTTTCTGGGCGGGATCGCTGGGGTGGAACTCGACACCGATCTCGTCGGCCAGTGTACGAAGCTGGTCGATGGCGGCGGGACGGTAAACATCGGCGCTCACCACCATCACCTTTTTCTTCTGCCGCACCTTGAGCAACCGCGCCAGCTTGCCCACGCTGGTGGTCTTGCCCGAGCCCTGGAGGCCGGCCATGAGGATCACCGCCGGCGGCTGGGCACGCAGGTCGAGGGCTTCATTGGCCTCGCCCATCACCCGGATCAGCTCGTCGTTGACGATCTTGACCAGCGCCTGTCCGGGGGTGAGGCTCTTCATCACCGCCTCGCCCAGGGCCTTCTGCTTCACCTCCTCGACGAACTCCTTCACCACCGGCAGGGCCACGTCGGCCTCCAGCAGCGCCATGCGCACCTCGCGCAGGGTCTCCTTGATGTTGTCCTCGGTGATGCGCCCCTGGCCGCGCAGGTTCTGCACCACGCGGCCGAGGCGGTCGGTCAGATTCTCGAACATGGTGATACCGCTAAAACAGAAAACTATCCGGGATTATACAGACTGCCCGGAAACGACCGGCCCACACCGCAGCAACTGGCCGTAGAGCGCCTTGAGCAGATCCTTGGGCGTTACCATGCCCACCAGCCGGCCCGTTTCGTCCACCACCGGCAGATGGTGAACGCCTTCCGAAAGATAGATTGGAAAAAGGTCCATCACATGCTCATCCGCCTTCACCACCACCGGATCGCGGGTCATGAGATGTCCGGCAAATTCCGGCTTGTCGGTGGTGAGCCCTGGCGAGGGCTGGATGAAATGACGCAACCGTTCCGCCAGGGTTCCCTCGTTTGAGTCCCGCACCTGGCGCAGGAAATCGGCAATGGTGAGAATACCGATCACATGGCGTCGATGATCCACCACCGGCAACGCCCGCACTTTCAGCTCACCCATCCGCTGCCATGCCTGCTCCACCGGTGTGTCATATTCCGCGAACACGGGATCGGGAGTCATGATCTGTCCACAGGTGAGGCGTCCCAGCTCACGGCGGGCGGCGTGGGCGGCCGTCAGTTCGATCAAAGCACGCAGGTCGGAGACCGACAGGTCAATATATTCACCCAGTTCGCGCATGGCGTAGTCGAGATCGCGAGGTTCCACCCCCAACCCAGCCACCACCAGGCCGGCCTCTGTCTCGTCGGGGCGCACCTGGGGCCGTCGCAGCTTCTCCGGGTAGCGACGGCTGGCGAGAACATTGTTGATGAAAAGCGCCCAGGAGAGCATCACCACCACATTGATGAGAATGGGGGTCACCATGTACTGGTAGCCGAGGGCATGCACCGCCGGCCCACTGGCCACGGCGCTCAGGGCGGTGGCGCCGCCGGGCGGGTGAAGACAGCGGGTGATGTACATCACCGAAATGGCCACCCCCACCGCCAGACCCGACGCCAGTACCTTGTCCGGCACCAGATGAGCGATGGTGATGCCAAGAAAGGCCGAGATGAGATGGCCGCCGACAAAGTTCCACGGCTGCGACAGAGGCCCGTGGGGCACGGCGAAGAGCAGCACCGCCGAGGCGCCCATGGAGGCCACCACCCAGGGCAGGTCGCGCGGCGCCAGAAATTGGGCACTCACCGCCATGATGAGGCCGATGCCCACCAACCCGGCCAGGCCCGAAATCACTTTTTCCTTGAGAGAGACAGTGTCCGGATCGGGGACAAATGCGCGCAGCACACCCGCCAATGTATGTTGGTTGGAAGACATGAGGTTGGCAAAAAGTCGCAAAACCAGAGAAAGCACGTATCTTATCAGGGTTTTCAAAACCCCTTGAAAACCCTTTCCACATAGGGTAGCTTTTTCTTCTTTCTTGCCACGCGGCGGAAAAATGCGCAGGTGGCCACCGGGGCACGGGGCTGCCTTTTTTGTTTTTCCGTCTTACTGGAACCATGAAAGATGTCTTGATGCACACCTACAGCCGGTTGCCGGTTGCCTTCACCCACGGTGACGGCGCCTGGCTGTACGACGAGCAGGGAAAACGCTATCTCGACGGCCTTTCCGGCATCGCCGTCTGTTCCCTGGGCCATGCCCACCCGGCGGTGACCAGGGCGCTGTGCGAGCAGGCGGGCCGGCTGGTGCATACCTCCAACCTTTACGGCATTGCCTTGCAGCAGTTGCTGGGCGAGCGGCTCACCGCCCTGGCCGGCATGGAGCGGGCCTTTTTCGCCAACTCCGGGGCCGAGGCCAACGAAGCGGCCATCAAGCTGGCGCGTCTGTGGGGGCACCGCAAGGGCATCAAGAACCCGGTGATCGTGGTCATGGAAGGCAGTTTCCACGGTCGCACCCTGGCCACCCTCACCGCCTCCGGCAGCCGCAAGGTGCAGGCCGGTTTCGAGCCCCTGGTGCAGGGTTTTGCCCGGGTGCCCTATGGCGACCTGGAGGCACTGCAAACCGCCGCCGAAACCCAAAAATCGATCGTGGCCGTGCTGGTTGAGCCGGTGCAGGGCGAAGGCGGGGTCAACATTCCGCCGGACGACTACCTCGCCGGCATCCGCCAACTGTGTGACCAGCACGGCTGGCTGATGATGCTCGACGAGGTGCAGACCGGACTTGGCCGCACCGGCCGCCCGTTTGCCTTCCAGCAGTGCGGCTGTACCCCCGATGTCATCACCCTGGCCAAGGCGTTGGGCAACGGCGTGCCCATCGGCGCCTGCCTAGCCCACGGCGAGGCGGCGGAACTGTTCGGCCCCGGCAGCCATGGCTCCACTTTTGGCGGCAACCCGCTGGCTTGTGCCGCCGCCCTGGCGGTGCTGGAGGTGATGGAGAAGGAAAAGCTGTGGGAACGGGCCGCGCTGTTGGGCGAACGGCTGCTGGCCGGCTTCCGCGAGCGCCTGGCCGGGCTGGACGGCGTCAGCGATATCCGTGGCCGCGGCCTGATGATAGGCATCGAGCTGGAGCGTCCCTGCGGCGAGCTGGTGGCCCGCGCGCTGGAAAAGGGGCTGCTCATCAACGTCACCGCCGGGCGTGTGGTGCGGCTGCTGCCACCCCTGGTACTCGGCGACGACGAGGCCGGACAGCTCCTCGACGGCGTGGCCGGCCTGATCGAAGACTTTCTCAAGGAGGCTTGAGATGGCGCGTCACTTTCTCACCCTGCTCGACCTGACAGCGGGGGAACTGCGCGACCTTATCGCGCGAGCGGGCGAACTCAAACAGGAACACCGCCAGGGCAGGACCAGTCAGATCCTTCATCAGAAGGTACTGGCGATGATCTTCGACAAATCCTCCACCCGCACCCGCGTCTCCTTCCAGGCCGGCATGACCCAGCTCGGGGGCGCCGCCATGTTTCTTTCTCCCAACGACACCCAGCTTGGCCGTGGCGAGCCCATCGAGGACACCGCGCGGGTGCTGTCGCGGATGGTGGACGGGGTGATGATCCGTACCTTCGCCCACGAGACGGTGGAGACCTTCGCCGCCCATTCCGACGTGCCTGTCATCAACGGCCTGACCGATCTCTACCACCCCTGCCAGCTTCTGGCCGACATGCAGACCTATTTCGAGCATCGCGGCGACATCCGTGGTCGCACCGTGGCCTGGATCGGCGATGGCAACAACATGTGCCACTCCTATATCAACGCCGCCCGCCAGTTCGATTTCAAGCTGCGCATCGCCTGCCCCGAGGGCTATGAGCCTGATGCCGGCATCCTGGCCGCCGCCGGCGACCGCTGCGCCATCGTCCGCGACCCCATGGCCGCCGCCGAGGGGGTGGATCTGGTGGTCACCGATGTATGGGCCAGCATGGGACAGGAGCAGGAGCAGAAACAGCGCGAAAAGGCCTTTGCCGGCTATCAGGTGACGCCGGCACTGATGGCCCGCGCCGACAAGGAGGCGCTCTTCATGCACTGCCTGCCCGCCCATCGTGGCGAGGAGGTGGCCGCAGAGGTGATCGACGCGCCAGATTCGGTGGTATGGGACGAGGCCGAAAACCGCCTGCACGCGCAAAAAGCCCTGCTCGAGTTTCTCATGGCGTGACCCGCCACTTCTTGGACTTTTGTCAGCGGATCTGGAAGAATCTGCCCTCTTTTGAGACACGGAACCCAGGTTGTGAAAAGTTTTCTGCTGCCTCTTTTTCTGTTGATGAGCGCCGCTGTTTCCGCCTCGGAAACCCGCTATGTTACCGATCAGCTCAAGATCACGGTCCGTAGTGGCGAGAGCGCCCAACACCGCATCATCCGCATGCTCTCGTCGGGCACGCCGGTAACCGTCCTGAGCGACAACAAGAGCACCGGCTACTCCAGAATCCAGCTCAACAACGGCAAGACCGGCTACGTCCTCACCCGCCAGTTGCAGAATGAACCGGTCGCGCGCGACCGGTTGGCGGCGATGCAGAAAAAAATCGAGGCTCTGGAAGCATCGCCCAACGAGCTGAGCCAGAAGCTGGCCGCGCTGACCCAGGCCCATCAGAAGCTGCAAGAAGAGTACAGCCAGCTCAAGAGCGAAAGAGACCGCATCCAGGAAGAGCTTGACGAACTGCGCCACACCGCCGCCAATGCGGTGCGGATTGCGGCCGAGCGGCGCAAGCTGCGCAAGCAGGTGGCCGCCATGACCCGCCAGGTTGCGGACCAGGCCCAGGAGATCCGCGAACTGAAAAACAACACCAGCCAGCGCTGGTTCCTGATCGGTGGTGGCGTGCTATTCGGCGGTATTCTGCTGGGCTTGATCCTGCCCCATCTGCGGGTTCGCCGGAGAAAGGACTCCTGGGGTTCTCTATGAACCCAACCGCGAACAAGCGGTAGCCGGCAAACATATCCAAACAGCGGATAAAATGGCTGCATCATGGAATCCGCTTCTTTCGATCACGCCGCCTTTCTGAAGGCCCTCACCCACCGCCCCGGCGTCTACCGCATGATCGGCGCCGGAGGCGAAGTGCTCTATGTGGGCAAGGCGAAGGATCTGAAGAAGCGGGTGAGCAGCTATTTCCGCCGCGCCAACAACCTCCGCATCCAGCGCATGGTGGCGCAGATCCGCGACATCGAGATCACCGTCACCCACACCGAGGCCGAGGCGCTGCTGCTGGAGAACAACCTCATCAAGTCGCTTCAGCCGCGCTACAACGTGCTGCTGCGCGACGACAAGAGCTACCCCTACATCTTTCTTTCGGACGACGACTTCCCCCGCATCGCCTTCTATCGGGGAGCGCGCAAGGAGAAGGGACGCTACTTCGGCCCCTACCCCAGCAGCTCGGCGGTGCGCGAGACCCTCTACCTGCTGCAGAAGCTGTTTCCGGTGCGCCAGTGCGAGAACAGCTACTACGCCAACCGCTCGCGCCCCTGCCTTCAATACCAGATCAAACGCTGCACCGCCCCCTGCGTGGGGCTCATCGACCGCGACGCCTACATGCGCGACGTGTACGACATCG
>JALVUB010000303.1 GCA_027023915.1 Sedimenticola sp. | reverse complement strand
CGAAGCAGATTGTTCTCCTCCGGTTCGAGTACAAGGCGAAGTTCGCAGCCAATAGCAAGCTATTGGCAAGAACTTCAACGCAGTAATCGGACCGGAGGGGGACAAGATGCGAGTTCATGGATTAAATCTGAGGTTCCCTTAGGTTAATAGCGAGCAAAAATATATGAAAAAAATTTGTGTATGGCAAATTCTGGCGGAGGAGAGCCCCTAAAAATGTGACCTTTTTCTTTTCGAAAGGCCTGCGGGTTATTGTTTGTGTGTTATTGGTGTTTTCTGGGCTTTATTTCTTAAGTTATTGAATATAAATAAAATATTCCAGTTTTTTGGGGGTGGTTTGGTGGGGTGTCAAGAGCGGCTAAAGAGCTTTTTCAATGAAATGCACCAAGCTTTTTGCATCGCCGGAAAAAATGATGCGATCTTTTTTGTTTTGCAGTTGGTAGTCGTACATCGGGTCATAGTATTCGCCGAGCAGCCGTTCAATCCACGGCGCGTGTACATCGTGGGGCTTGCCTCTGCTCATTGCTTCTATGGCGGCTTCCAGCATGGCGGACATCTCTTTGTAACGCACGCCGCCCAGCCTTCGTGAGATGCGTTTCAGGCTGTCTCGGGCATAATCGGCCCAATGATTGAAACCTTCCTCTTCTCCATATTGTTGCTGATATTCCTCAAGCGAACGGGTGACATATTCATCGATGGAATTGCGCACTCTCTCTTCCAGGCTGGCCTCCAATATGACTACCGGGCTTTGTGACATGCGTTCATAAAATATTGGTGGCAGATGGCGCGAGCCGATGGCCTTGCTTTCGTCTTCCAGGATCACCCGTTCGCCCTTATGGGCCAGATGGCGCAGGAGGGCGATGGAGAGGCGGTTTTCAAAGTCGATCTGGGTGGGCTGCGGCGTGGCGTGCCGGCCGAAGGCGGAACCCCGGTGCCAGGCCAGCCCCTCCAGGTCGATGCTGTTGTCCAGCTTGTTGATGAAGAGGGTCTTGCCCACGCCGGTGCGGCCACCCACGATGAGGGGCTGGATGCGCGCGACCGAACGCTCCAGTTCCTCGATGAGGAAACGGCGCAGGGCCTTGTAACCTCCCTTGACCCGGGGATAGGCGATGCCGGTGGCCTCCAGGATCCACTGCTGCACGATCTTCGAGCGCATGCCGCCCCGGAAGCAGTAGAGCACCCCCTCGGGATGGGTGCGGACGAACTCGGCCCAGCGGGCGGTGCGCTCGGCGCGGGGCACGCCGTCCACCAGCTCGCGGCCCAGTTCCACCGCCGCCTCCTGCCCCCCCTCCTTGTAGCGGATGCCGATGAGATGGCGCTCCTCGTCGGTGAGGAGGGGCAGGTTGGTGGCCCGGGGAAAGGCGCCGGCGGCGAACTCCACCGGCGCGCGCACGTCCAGCAGGGGCCGCTCCTCGAGAAAGAGGTGGGCGTAGTCGTCGATTTCGGGTAGCTCCATCATTTCACTTCGATGCGAGGGCCACCTTCCCAGGGCTTGAGCCGGCCCAGGGGGTCCAGCTCGAGGCCGTGGGCGCGCGCCACTTCCTGGAAGGCCGCTTCGGCCCCGGGACGCACCGCCACCAGCAGGCCGCCGGAGGTCTGGGGATCGCACAGCAGCTTGCGCCGGGTCTCGTCCAGCGGCGCCACCTGGTCGCCGTAGCTGGCGAAGTTGCGCTCGGCGCCGCCGGGCGAGCAGCCCATGGCCAGGTACTCCTTCACCTGGGGCAGGAAGGGCACCCGCTCGAACTCGATCTCGGCCGCCAGGTCACTGCCGCGGCAGATCTCCAGCAGGTGGCCCAGCAGGCCGAAGCCGGTGACGTCGGTCATGGCGGTGACCCCCTCCAGCCGCGCCAGTTCGGCGCCCACGCGGTTGAGACGGCACATGGTGTCGGGCGCGATGCGCTCGTGCTCCGGCGCCAGCTTCTTCTGCTTCTGGGCGGTGGTGAGGATGCCGATGCCCAGGGGCTTGGTGAGGTAGAGGAGGCAGCCGGCCTCGGCGCTGTCGTTGCGCTTGAGGTGGCGGTTCTCCACCGTGCCGGTCACCGCCAGGCCGAAGATGGGCTCGGGGGCGTCGATGGAGTGGCCGCCGGCCAGGGGGATGCCGGCCTCGCGGCAGGTGTGGCGGCCACCGTCGATCACCTGTTGCGCCACCTCGGGGCCCAGTTTGTCGATGGGCCAGCCGAAGATGGCGATGGCCATGAGGGGACTGCCGCCCATGGCGTAGATGTCGCTGATGGCGTTGGTGGCGGCGATGCGGCCGAACTCGAAGGGATCGTCCACGATGGGCATGAAGAAGTCGGTGGTGGAGATCACCGAGCGCCCGTCGCCCAGGTCATAGACGGCGGCGTCGTCCCGGCTGTCGTTCCCCACCAGCAGGTTGGGATCGTCCGGCATGCCGATGGCGCCCTTGAGAATCTCGTCCAGCAGCCGCGGCGCGATCTTGCAGCCACAGCCCGATCCGTGGCTGTATTCGGTGAGTCGTATGCGGGCCATTACGATGGTAAATCTGTTCCGTGAAAAACTACCTAATATAACATCACGTGGGTCGTGCTTCAGTATAAACAACGGGCGCTTTCCCGGGGCCGGGAAAGCATTTCCGTTGTCGGGTTCGCCCCCTCGCAATATACTCCCCATCCCCGACCACTCCTCCCCGCACACCTGCCTCGTGGTAAACCCTTCCAGACGTTTCGGCGGCATCGCCCGGCTATACGGCGCCGGGGCCCTGGCGCGTTTCCAGCAGGCGCGGGTCTGCGTCATCGGCATCGGCGGTGTCGGCTCCTGGGTAGTGGAGGCGCTGGCGCGCAGCGCGGTGGGGGAGCTGGTGCTGGTGGACATGGATCACCTGGTGGAGTCCAACATCAACCGCCAGCTTCCCGCACTGGAGAGCACACTCGGCCGTGCCAAGATCGAGGTGATGGCCGGGCGGGTGGGGCAGATCAATCCCCAGGCCCGGGTGGAGCCGGTGGACGACTTTCTCACCCTGGAGAACCTGGAAGAACTGGTCACGCCCGATCTCCACTGGGTGGTGGACTGCATCGACGACTACCGTGTCAAGGCGGCGCTGGTGAACCACTGCCGGCGGCGGCGCATTCCCCTGGTCACCGTGGGCGGCGCCGGCGGGCAGCTCGATCCCACCCGCGTGCGGGTGAGCGATCTCTCCCGCACCGAGCAGGACCCTCTGCTGGCCCGCACCCGCCGGCTGCTGCGCCAGGCGTATGGTTTCAGCCGCAACCCCAGGCGCCGCTTCGGCGTGCCGGCGGTCTGGTCGGACGAGCCGTTGGTGCGGGTGGGGGAAGGGGAGTCGTGTGAGGGCCGCGCCGCCGGCGGGCTCAACTGCGGCGGCTATGGTTCCTGCACCCCGGTCACCGCCACCTTCGGCATGGTGGTGGCGGGGTGGGTGCTGCGGAAGCTGGCTTCTGGTAGGTAGGTCGGGCTTCAGCCCGACGAACCACGCGATAAAGCCAGAAGGCCGGTGGGGGAGCCTTCCTGGCGGGGCTTCGGCAGCAGGGGTGAGCCAACCCGAAAGCCCAG